>JAOZQC010000218.1 GCA_029932425.1 Planctomycetota bacterium
TGGCCGCTCCCCCGCAATCCTCATCCGGCGGGGGGCGGCGGCCCCGGGCTGCTCCCCGCGAGGGAGCCTCCTCCGGAGCACGGGGCCCGCGGTCCGACCCGGGCCGGGGTCGCCGGGAGATCGAGGGACCGGGCCGGGCGCGCCGAGGCGCCGGCCCCCGGCGAGTCGGGGAGGGGGAACCCCCACCTCCCGGGGCGACGAGACCCGGTGAGAATCGTGCGTCCGGATCCGGGCCGGCGGGCTACTTCCCGATCTCCCGGAGGGCCTGCTCGGCGGCCGACCGGACGGTGCGGTTCTCGTCCGAGAGGAGCTTCTCCAGCGCGGGGATCGCGGCCTTGGCCGCGGGGCCGATCCCGCCGAGGGCGCTGGCCGCGAGCCAGCGAACGGTCGGGTTCCCGTTCGCGAGGGCCGCCGTCAAGGCGGGGACCGCGGGGGCGGCGCCCGCCCCCAGCCCCGCGAGCATCCGGGCCGCGGCCTGCACCGAGGCGGGGTCCTCGTCCGAGAGGGCCCCGATGAGGAGCGAGAGCGCCTCCGCCGCCTCCTTCTTCCCCGCGATCCGGCACACGGCGAAGGCCGCGTTCCACCGGGCCGCGTCGTCGCTCCTCATGATCTTCACGAGGGCGGGGACGGCGGGCCTCGCCCGGGAGCCGAGGCCGCCCAGCGGCGGACGGTGGCGTCTCCTTCGCTCAGGGCTTTCCCGAGAGCGGGGACGGCGGCCTTCGCCTTCGCGCCGAGGTTTCCCAGGGCCCCCGCGGCGTTCGCCCGCACCGCGGAGTCGGGGTCTCCGAGCGCTCTCGTCAGGGCGGGCAGGGCCGGTTCCGCCAGGGGGCCCAGCCGGTAGAGCAGCCCGGCCGCGTCGCGGCGGACGGCGACGCGCTCGTCGGAGAGAAGCCTCGCGAGCACGGGAACGCCCGCCGCCGCCCCCGGGCCGATCTTCAGGAGGGCCTTGTAGGCGGTGCCCCGGAGGTACTCGTCGTCCTCCCGGATCGCCTCCGCGAGGGCCTTCCCCGCGTCCTTCGCCGCCGGGCCGAGGTTCCAGACGGCGTGAGCCGCGTGCCGGCGGGCGTTCAGGTCCCCGGCCTCGAGCAGGTGGATCCACTCGGCGGCGGTCTTTCCGCGGTGCGTGGCCTCCGCCGCCCGGCCCGGTCCCCCGAGCACCGCCAGGAGAGTCAAGAGGAGTCCCCCGCCCGCGAGAATCCGCGTTCCCTCTCTCAAGACACCCCCTCCTCCGGTTCGAAGCGGCCGCCCAGGTGCTTCGCCAGGAAGCGCTCCGCGGCGGCGTAGAAGGCGAGGCGGTTCTCGGGCCGGGCGAAGCCGTGGCCCTCGTCCTCGAACTCCAGGTATTCTACCGTCTTGCCCGCCGCCCGCAGGGCGTCGACGATCTGGAGGCTCTCCTCCCGGTTCACGCGGGGGTCGTTCTTTCCCTGCACGATGAGGAGGGGCGCCCGGATCCGGTCCACCGCGAAGAGCGGCGACCGCGATCTCAGGAACTCCTCCTCCGTCTCCACGTCTCCCACCCGCCGGGCGAAGAGCACCTTCAGGGGCTCCCAGTAGGGAGGGATGGAGCGGATGAAGGTGAGGAGGTTCGAGGGGCCGACGATGTCCACCCCGCAGGCGAAGAGCTCCGGGGTCTTCGTGAGCCCGGAGAGCACCGCGAAGCCGCCGTAGGATCCGCCGTAGATGCCGATCCGGGAAGGATCGGCGAGGCCCCGGTCGATGAGCCACCGGGCGGCGTCCGTGATGTCGTCCTGCATCTTCCCGCCCCACTCCCGGTCGCCGGCGTTCAGGAACTCCTTCCCGTAGCCGGTGGAGCCCCGGAAGTTCACCTGGAGGCAGACGTACCCCCGGTTCGCCAGCCACTGGGCCTCGGGATGGAAGCCCCAGTCATCGCGCGCCCAGGGGCCGCCGTGCACGTTCAGCACCGCGGGGTGGGGCCCGGCCCCGGCGCCGGGGGGGAGGGTCAGGTACCCGTGGATCGTGAGACCGTCCCGGGCCGTGAACGAGACCGGTTTCATCTCCGCCAGGGGTTGATCCGTGAGCTCCGGACGGTGGGCGAACAGGAACGAGGCCTTCCGGAGGGCCCGGTTCCACACGTGGTAGAGGATCGGTCCCCGGTCCTGCTGGTGGGCGGTGATCCACAGGCGGTCTTTCCGGTCCCGGTCCACCACCAGGGCGTCCCCGGGGTTCAGGGCCCGGATCGCGGCCAGGTCGGCCTCGACGGCGGGGTCGAGGACGCGCCACTCGCGCCGGTCGCGGGCGAAGAGGGCGGCCTGGGCCACGTGGGTCTCGGGATGGGAGAGCATGTCCACCACGTCGGCGGAGGGATCGGAAGCGAGGACCCGCATCTCGCCGGTCCGGGTGTCCAGGCTGCGCAGCTCTCCGGCGTTGGCCCCCTTGCTGGTGACGAGGTAGAGGGTGCGGTCATCGCCCGCGAACCCCTCGATGCCCGTGCACAGGGCATCCTCGGCGGGGACGGCGAGGAGCTCCCGCCACTCGTCCCCCTCGTCGTTCCGGTGGAGGATCACGAAGCCTCCCTCGGCGGTGGGGACCTGGGCCACGCGCACCCGGAGCTCGTGGTCGGCCACCCAGTCCACCGCGCCCACCGTGTTCTCGAGCGCGAGCGTGCGTTCCCCGGTCTCGAGGTCGATCCGGTGGACGTCGTGGAGCCGGGGGTCCCGGTCGTTGAGCCCCACGAGGATGGTCCCGGGGTGTCTCGGCTCCACGGCGACGAGGCGCGCCTGCACGCCGTCCAGGGGGGTGAGATCCACGGCCTCGCCGCCTTCCCGGGGGACGCGGAACACGTGCCAGTTCTCGTCCCCGTCGCGGTCCTGCTCGAAGAGGATGTGCCGTCCGTCCTCCGCGAAGGCGTAGCTCCGGATTCCGCGGCCGCGGTCATGGGTCACGGCCCGGTCGTCCTTCCCGCCCACGGTGCGCACCCACACGTTGAGGACTCCTTCCTCGGGAGCGAGGTAGCCCAGCGTCCCTCCGTCCGGGGACAGGCGGGGCATGACGCGGCGCGGGTTTCCGAACAGGAGCTCGCGGGGGATGAGATCGACCATGGGTTCCTCCGGGTGACGAAAGAAGCATGTTCCTCGTTCCGGAGGCGGGGGACAAGGATCCGCGCGGGAACGCCGGGCCGGGCGGCTCAGCGGAGGATCATGAGCATCACGAAGAACGCCGCCACCAGGAGGAGCCCGACCACGAGCCACAGCTCGGCGGGCACCTTCGGCCTGCGGCGCGCCTCGTCGGCGGGACGGCGCGTCCGCCGGAGCTCCTTCACCCCCCGGGGGTCGACCCGCGGGGTCCGGTCGGGGATGGCGACCTTGCCGTCGAGGATCAGCGTGAGGTCCGTGACGAGCCTCGACATGCTGGGGTAGCGGTCCGTCTGCTTCTTCTCCAGCATCTTCCCGATGGTATGGGAGAGGGCCTTGGGCACCTCCGGCACGAGCCGGGCGGGGGGGATGGGCCTCGCCTTCACGTGCCGGGCCATGATGGCCCGGGGGGAGTCTCCGGTGAACACGTAGCGCCCGCACACGAGGTGGTAGAAGGTGGCGCCCAGGGAGTACATGTCCGTGGCGGCGTCCAGGCGCTTGTCCAGGCATTGCTCCGGGGAGGCGTAGGCCGCCGTCCCCACCTTCCTCCCCTTCAGGAGGAAGCCCTTCAGGGAGCTGATGTCCTTCACGATGCCGAAGTCGGTGAGGCGCACCCGGCCGTCCCGGTAGAGGAGGACGTTCTGGGGCTTCACGTCCCGGTGGACGAGCCCCTTCTCGTGGGCCCTCTGGAGGGCCCGGGCGATCTGGATCACGATCTCCGTGGCCCGCCGCCAGGGGAGGCGCCCCTCCCTCTCGAGGAGACGGTCCAGGGGGGGGGCCGTCCACGTACTCCATCCGGATGTAGTGGTAGCCGTCCGCCTCCCCGTGGTCCAGGATGGTGACCACGTTCTCGTGGTCGACCGTGCCGGTGGCCTCGGCCTCGTTCCGAAAGTCGCGCAGGGCCACGGGATCCCCGGCCTTCTCGGCCTTCAGGATCTTCATGGCCACGATCTCCCCGCCGGGGGCCCTCGCCCGGAACACGATCCCCATGGAGCCCACGCCCGCGACCTCGAGGAGCTCGTGTCCGGCCACGATGTCGCCCGGTTTTGGATCAGGCCCTGCCGTCAAGATCCGGCCTCCTCGGCCTCCAATGTACCGTTCGGAGCCGCTACCCGGAACCGGGATCGACGCGGACCTTCCCGGGGGCGCCCCGCCGGCCCTCGATCCGGACGCGCGCGGGGAGGAACCGCTGGATGACCTCGGCGTTCGTCACCAGGTGCGGGGTGATCTCCGAGGTGGTGAATTCGGAGGGGCCGTCGGCGAGGGCCAGGGGGACGAGGATCTGGTCGGCCAGGTGCTTCTCCACGCCCGCCCCCGTGTCGAGCCAGGCCACGAGGTCGTTCACCGCCTCGCGGGCGACGCGTTCGGCCTGCCGGTTCCGCGCGGAGAGCGAGGTGAAGCCCACGGTCGCTCCGTCCTCGAGGACGGCCTTCAGGAAGAGGGCGGCGCCCGGTCCGCCCGCCTCCCGGGACTCCACGTCCACCCTCGCCGCCACGCCGAGCCGGCGCAGGTGCCGGCGGGCCTCGCGCGCGATCCGCTCCGGGATCGTCTGGGTCAGGCGGGAGTAGAGGACCATGCCGTGCACGGACTGGAGGTTGCCCCGCACCGTCCGCCGGAGGGGCTTCAGGCGGCCGAAACCGGGAATGTGGACCGAGATCCGCCCGCCGCCCCGGGGATAGAAGCCGGCCCGCTCGAGCTCCACCCGGAGCGGGAGGCCGATGCCGGTGAGGGCCGGCAGCCAGTCGTTCTTCAGGAAGTCGAAGGACGGGCTCCAGGGCACGTGGGTTCCCCCGCCCAGATGGAGACGGCTCGATCCCGGAGCGAGGGCCAGGGGCACCGCGACGGTCTGCAGCACCAGGGAGGTGGACCCTGCGGTGCCCACCTCCAGGGAGTACTCGCCGGGCACCGTCTCGCCCGGTTCGAAGTAGAGCTCCGTGGAGCCGGGCCGGGCTCCGCCCACCCGGGCCCGGGAGATGCCCGCCGCCAGGCGGACCGCCGTGAAGTGCTGGGCGGCGAGGCCGGGGTTCGGCCGGCGCGCCCGGATGTTCGTCAGGCGGAACGGACGACCCGTGACGATGCTCAGGGAGAGGGCGGTGCGGAGGATCTGGCCGCCCCCCTCTCCCGCGGCGCCGTCGATGATGACTCCGGGCTTCACGCGGCCCAGTCTACCCGGGAGGGCAAGCGAAGCGGGACGGGCCGGCCCCGGCCTTCCCCGGGTGCGGAGGGCGAGACCGCGTGAACCCCCGGGCCGGGTCGGCTATAATCCCCGCGCTCGGGCGAGGGACCGACGGGAGGAGACGACGATGTCCAGAAGACCCGTTCCGGAGGAGGAGTACCGGTCAGAGAGCCCCATGAGGCGGTACGTCCGCAAGAAGGGAGGAAACGAGGGGCTCTGGATCGCGCTGGGGGTGGCGGGACTGGTGGCCGTGGTCCTCGTCCTCGTGCTCAGCGGGGGGGCGGGCCTCGAGGAGCAGAAGCCGGAAGCCCTGGCGGCGATGAAGAAGCTCTTTCTCACCTGCCTCGAGAACCGGGAGTCGGACGGTGTCCTCCTGGTCGATCCCCGCGAGGTGCTCCGCGAGGACAACAAGGAGGAGATCAAGCGGTGGCGGGAGCTCTCTCCCGCCCGCCAGCTCGAGCTCGGCCGGCAGGCCTGGCGGGACATCAAGGGAAAGGTCCTCTCCGATCTCAAGATCACGAGCTCCGCCGACATCGACACGATCCTCGGTGCCGCGGACGTGAGCTCCGGGATCGAGAGGCTCTACTTCACCTGGACCCTCGGCGAGGACGTCTGGCGCGCCGTCATGAGCAACCGGACGGGGTCCTGGGTGCTCCTCCGGCTCGACCGGAGGACCCCCGGCTCCTTCTGAAGAACCAAAGACACCGGTGACCGGCCCCGATCTTTCGCTTTTCGGGCGGAAACCCTGAAACACCGGTGACCGGCACAGGTTTTTCGTTTCTCCCTCCGCGCCGGGGCGGAGAATGCGCCTCCCGCCGGGCTCCGTGCGGGGGCGGAGGGCGCGAAGGTTACAAATGACTCCCC
>JAOZQC010000219.1 GCA_029932425.1 Planctomycetota bacterium
AGGACCTCCGGGAGCTGGCGGTGGGGGCGGAGGTTCGGGCCGCGGACCTGGATCTCCCCGAGGGCGTCGAGCTGGCCGACGAGGCCCGGGACGATCTCCTGGCGGTGATCAGCGGCCGCGCCGAGGAGGAGGAGGAAGAGGGGGTCCTGGAGGAGGCCGCGGAGGCACCCGAGGTCATGAGCAAGGGCAAGGAGAAGGCGTCGGAAGAGGAGGCGGAGGGCTGAAGCTCGTCATCGGGATCGGAAACCCGGGGCCCGAGTACGAGAACACCCGGCACAACGTGGGCTTCCGGACGGTGGACCTGGTGGCGGCCCGGGCGTCGGTCTCCTTCCGGAAGGTGCGTTTCTGGAACGCGGAGCGGGCGCGGCTGCGTCTCGGGGGGGAGGAGATCACCCTGCTCAAGCCTCTCTCCTACGTGAACCTGAGCGGACCGGTGGTGCGGAAGGCGGCCGCCGACCTGGAGGTGGAGACGGGCGACCTGCTGGTGGTGCTGGACGACTTCTGGCTTCCCCTGGGGAGGCTCCGGATCCGGCGGAAGGGCGGCGACGGCGGGCATCACGGCCTGGCCTCGATCCTCTCCTCGCTGGCCACGGAGGAGGTGGCCCGGCTCCGGATCGGGATCGGGTCTCCCCGCGGAGGCGAGGCGGTGAAGCACGTGCTCTCCCGGTTTCGCGCGGACGAGAGCGGGACGGTCGAGAAGGCGATAGAGGATGCCGCGGAAGCGGTTAAGGTCTGGGCTCTCGAGGGAGTCGAGGCCGCCATGAACCGATACAATCCCCCGTCCGGGGAGTCTCCCGGGCGGGACGAGAGGGAGCCGGAGGTGAGATGACGCTCTACGAATGCATGTTCCTGGTCGAGGCGGGCCGGGCGAGCCGCCACTGGGAGGAGACCGAGAAGGAGCTCACCGGGATCCTCGAGAAGCACGGGGCGGAGATCCGGCGGCAGACCTTCTACGGGGAGAGGAAGCTCGCCTACCCGGTGAAGAAGCACCGCCGCGGCGCCTACCTCCTGACCTACTTCGAGGCGGATCCCGCGGTCATCGAGGAGCTGCGCCGCGACCTGACCCTCTCCGAGGCGGCCCTCCGCTACCTCATCCTCAAGGTGGAGGACGGGGTGGTCCCGGAGGAGCGCTCCCTGGGGACCTGGGAGCCCACCGCCCGGCCCCAGCCGGCCGCGGCCCCGGAGACCGCGCCCGAGCCCGAGGCGAAGGCCGCGCCCGAGCCCGAGGCGGCCCCGGAGGAGGCGGAGGCGGCCGGCGGCGGGGAGGCCGAGGCGGCGGCGGAAGCGGGGCCCGGGGAAGCGGACGCGAAGGAGGAGGAATAGGCCATGGCTCCGAAGTCGCGCAAGTTCAAGGATCGCGCTCGCTGCCGGTTCTGCCGGGAGAAGGTCGAGCGGATCGACTACAAGGACGTCCACCTCCTGCAGAAGCTCACCACGGGCCAGGGCAAGCTCTTCTCGCGGAAGCGCTCGGGGAACTGCGCCCGCCACCAGCGGATGGCGAAGCTGGCCCTGAAGCGCGCCCGGTTCATGGCGCTCATGCCCTACGTGGGCGGGCAGGGTTGACCCCCCCGGGACCTCGACTGTCGGTGGCCCGTGGCAGGATGGAACGGGGGGAAACGGAGCGACGACGATGGAACTGATACTCACCGAGGACGTGCCCGGACTGGGGGTGCGCGGAGACCTGGTCACCGTGGCGCGCGGGTACGCGCAGAACTACCTGCTGCCGAAGAAGCTCGCCCGCGTCCCCACCGCCCAGGTCATCCAGGAGGTCCGGGCGATGGCCGCCCGCCGGGCCGCCGAGCGGGAGGCCCGGAAGGCGGAGCGCATGGAGTACGCGAAGCGGCTCGCCACCGCCCATGTGACGATCCCCATGAAGGCGGGCAAGGAGGGGCAGCTCTACGGGTCCGTCGGTCCCCGGCAGATCCAGGAGGCCCTCGCCGCCCAGGGGTACGAGGTGGAGGAGAAGCAGGTGGACCTGGACCCGCACCTGAAGGCCCTGGGCGACTACGATGTGACCATCGTGCTCGACCCCGAGGTGCAGGTGCCGGTGAAGGTCTCCGTGGTGAGCGAGGAGGAAACGTGAGACCCCGCCCCGGGCGGGGCGCGGGCGGCCGACCGCCGAGGACCGGCCGGGACCGCGCGCGCTCGTGACCGGGGCCGGGTGAGGCCCGGCCCGGCGGTTCCCGCCGGTCCGGGCTCCGGCGCACGACGAACCAGGAACAGGGAGGAGGGAACCGAGCCCCGCGGCGGTCGGGCGGCGGCGACCGGGGCGGACCCCCGGACCGCGCGGCGGGCATCGAGGACGACATGATCCAGCCCACAGCCCCGGCGGAGGTCGCGGAACGCGTCCCCCCCCAGGATCTCCACGCGGAGCGGGCGGTCCTGGGCTCGATTCTCATCGACAACGAGGTGCTCGGCGAGGTCCTGACGCTCCTGCGGGCGGAGGACTTCTACCGCACCGGGCACCGGATCCTCTTCCAGGCGATCACGAGCCTCTTCGACCGGGGATCCGCGATCGACGTGGTGATCGTGCGCGACGAGCTGGAGCGCACGGGGCGGCTGGAGGAGGCGGGAGGCGAGGACGCCCTGCTCGCCCTGGCGGAGGCCGTCCCCACCTCGGCCAATGCGGAGCACTACGCGAAGATCGTCCGGGACCGGGCGCTGCGCCGGTCCGTGATCCGCGCCTGCACCGAGGTGATCCAGGAGGCCTTCGAGGGCGACGCGGAGGGCCGGGAGCTCCTGGACCGCGCCGAGAGCCGGCTCTTCCGCCTGGACCGGGAGGCGGACTCCGGGGAGACGGCCCGCATCAGCGAGGTCATGGACCCCATCTTCAAGCAGATCGAGAGCGGCCGGCAGGCCCTCTCCGGGGTCCCCACCCCCTACCACGGCCTGGACGACCTCACGGGAGGGCTGCAGCCCTCGGAGCTGGTGGTGGTGGCGGGCCGCCCCTCGATGGGGAAGACGACCTTCGCCCTGAACGTGGCCGAGCACGTGGGGGTGGTGGAGCAGGTCCCGGTGGTGGTGTTCAGCCTCGAGATGGCGAAGACGCAGCTCGTGATGAACATGCTCTGCTCCCACGCCCAGGTCAACGCCCTGGAGCTGCGGCGGGGCGTGGTGAAGGACGAGGACCTCTCCCGGCTGGTGGCGGCGGCGGGACGGCTGTCGGAGGCCCCGATCTACATCGACGACACGCCGGCCCTCTCCGAGCTCGCCCTGCGGGCCAAGGTCCGGAGGCTGAAGTCGCGGCACGGGATCGGGCTCGTGATCGTCGACTACCTCCAGCTCATGGACGCGGCGGGCGGGGGGCGCTCCGAGAGCCGGCAGCAGGAGATCTCCCAGATCTCGAGGTCCCTGAAGAGCCTGGCCCGCGAGCTCTCGATCCCCGTGATCGCCATCTCCCAGCTCAACCGGGCCGTGGACTCCCGGGAGGATCACCGGCCCCGCATGAGCGACCTCCGGGAGTCGGGCGCCATCGAGCAGGACGCGGACCTCATTCTCTTCCTCTACCGGGAAGAGTATTATCACCCCGACAACGAAGAGAAGCAGGGGCTCGCGGAGGTCATCGTGGCGAAGCAGCGGAACGGGCCGACGGGCAGCGTGACGCTCTCCTTCGTCTCCCGCTACATGCGCTTCGCGAACCCCAGCAGCTACCAGCCGCCGTTCTGAACCGGCGGGCCGCCGGCCCCCGGGGCCGGGGAGGAAGATGTGGGAACGGTTACGCGACGGATCGGGGTGATCATCACGCTCCTCCTGCTCGGGCTGACCGCCGCGGCTTCCGCCGCCGAGGGGCCGGTCGTCAAGCAGATCGTCTTCGAGGGCAACCACCGGTACGACGACTCCACCCTGAAGTACAGCATCCGCACGAAGGAGGGGCAGCGCCTCGTGAAGTCGGTGCTGGCGGAGGACGTCTCCACCCTGCTCACGTTCTTCGAGCGGGTGACCACGAAGACGGAGGAGGTGCCCGGGGGGGTGAAGCTCACGTTCCTGGTCCAGGAGAACCCGGTGATCACCTCGGTGATCTTCCGCGACTTCCAGGCCCTCACCCCGAAGGAGATCCTGGCCGACAAGAACTTCTTCTCGAAGAAGGGGTTCCCCTTCGCGGAGTTCAAGGTGCAGCGCGACCGGAGGTACCTCGAGGACCTCCTGAGGAAGAAGGGGTACTACTTCGCGGAGGTCGAGGCGTCCGTGGGGGACTACGGGGAGGGGAAGGCCGTGGTCTTCACCGCCGTCGAGGGGCCGAAGGTGGAGGTGGAGGACATCGTCTTCGTGGGGAACGAATCGTTCGACGAGGACACGCTCGCCGATCACATGCTCACCCGGGAGTCGGGGTTCCTCCGGCCCGGGGTCTTCGTGATGCGCACCCTCGAGCAGGACCTGGTCTCCCTCGCCGCGTTCTACCGGAGCGAGGGGTTCCTGGACGCGGTGGTGGAGCTGCGCGATCTCGCCTTCAACCGGGAGAAGGACGAGGTGACGATCACCATCGGCGTGGAGGAGGGGGAGCCCTACGTGCTCTCGGAGGTGCGGATCGAGGGGGGCGAGGGCTTCCCGGCCGACCGCTCGGAGCTCGAGGCGCGGCTGCGCGTGCGGGCGGGGGAGCGGCGGCGGGAGGAGAACCTCCTGGAGAGCCGGAGGGCCCTCCTCCGGTTCTACCGGGAGAACGCCTACTACGACGCCCGCGTGCGCGTGCAGGGGACGGAGGACAGCGAGCACCACACCGCCACCATCACGTTCCGGATCGAGGAGGGCGAGCCGGTCCGGATCCGGAGGGTGGACATCGTGGGGAACGAGCTCACGCGCGACGACGTCATCCGCCGGAACCTCTCCGTCTACCCCGGAGGCCCGCTGAACGCCATCGAGATCGAGAAGTCGAGGAGCCGCCTGGAGGCCACGGGGTACTTCGACCGGGAATCGCTGAAGGCGAAGGTGCTCGACACGGACGAGCCCGGCGTGAAGGACGTCGAGTTCCGGGTGGAGGAGGGACGCACGGGATCCATCCGGTTCTCGGCGGGGATCACCTCGGACCTGGGGCTCCTCGGCCTCGTGGAGCTGAAGAAGCGCAACTTCGACTACGCCGACCTCCCCAGCCGCTTCTCGGACGTGATCGAGGGGCGCGCCTTCACGGGGGGCGGTCAGGACCTGGACCCCGTGATCTCCCCCGGGGCCGCCCTGTCCCAGTATCGCCTGGCCTTCACGGAACCCTGGGCCCTCCGGAAGTACCTGTTCTACGGACCCAGCGACGAGGTGGAGGAGAGCCCGTTCTCGTTCGGGTTCGACCTGTTCCACACCCTGTTCACGAAGTTCGCCTACGACGAGCGGCGCACGGGGATCGACCTCTTCACCGGGAAGTACTGGCGGAAGCCGGGGCATCGCATCGACGACCTCTGGAGCGCGCGGATCTCCTTCCGGTGGGAGAACGTGGGCCTGCACGGGCTCGACCCGGACGCCCCGCCGAACGCCTTCCTGTTCGCGGGGACGAACCAGGAGCGGAAGCTCTCCCTGGATCTCGGCTGGCGGCACGTGGACCTCCCCGCCTCCCCCGGGCGCGGCTGGGAGGCCGGCCTGAGCTACGAGCTGTCCGGAGGGTTCCTGGGGGGGGAGATCGACTACCACAAGGTGGAGCTCAACCACATCCGCTACTTCACGCTGTACACCACCCGCGAGGAGCAGCGCCACATCCTGGAGCTCTCGACCCGCGTGGGCTGGGCGCGCGAGTTCGACGGGACGGACCAGGTGCCCCTGTTCGACCGGTTCCTGGCCGGGGGCTCCGGCACGATCCGGGGCTTCGACTACGGCGAGGTGGGGCCCCGGGCGGAGGGGAACCCCTTCACGAACAAGGGCCGGAAGAGGATCCGGCGGAGCCTCCGGGACGGTTCCGGGGACCCCCTGGGGGGCGAGGCCCTGTGGCTCGCGCGGGCCGAGTACGGCTTTCCCCTCTACGAGCGGATCCTCCGGGGTATCGTTTTCGTGGACGCGGGCAACGTCACCGACACCTGGACCGGATGGCCGTGGACGTCGGTGAAGGCGCCCTCGATGACGACCAGCCGACCAGCGTCCACGTTATCGGCCGCGCCGCCGCCGGTCTTGTAGGTGATCTGGATCGTGCCCGTAGGCGGCGCA
>JAOZQC010000220.1 GCA_029932425.1 Planctomycetota bacterium
GGGCGGATCGGTGAGCCGGCGGCCGCCCCGGCCCTGGCGGCGGCGCTCGACGACCACCAGGCGGAGGTCCGGCGGGCGGCGGTGTCCGCCCTGGGGGCTCTCCGCGCGGTCTCCAGCCGGAAGGCGGTGGTGGAAGCGTTCACCGGGGACCCGGATACGCAGGTCCGGGGGCTGGCCGCCGTGTCCCTGGCCCGGATCGGGGGGACCGGGGTGGCGGAGCTCCTGAAGAGCGGCCTGGGGATCCGGCATCCCCGGGCGGTGCGGGGCTTCTGCGCCCTGGCCCTGGGGCTTCTGGGAGACCCGGCGAACGCGCCCCTCCTCCGCGGCCTCGCGGTGGAGCGCTCGGAGTCGAGCGTGGCGGGGGCGGCGGCGATCGCCCTGGGACTGCTGCGGGATCCCCTGGCCGCCCGGGTCCTCCGGAAGGTGGCGGAGGATCGGAGTCTCGACGCGGACCGGAGGGGCTACGCGGTGGAAGCCCTGGCGATGATGGGGGATCCCTTCCTGCGTGCGCGCCTGCGCGCGCTGGCGCGGGAGACGGGAGCCGCCGATGTCCGGAGGGCGGGAACCCTCGCCCTGGGTCTCTATCCGGGCCTGGAGGCGGGGAGGACCCTGCTGGCCTCGCTCTTCGAGGAGAACGATCCCTGGGTGAAGGGGGCGGCGGTGGCGGCACTGGGCCTGTCCGGCGATCGCGGCGTGCTCGACTCCCTGGTGGGGGTGGTCTCCTCGTCCGGCTTCCGCTCGGAGGCGCGCAAGGATGCCCTGTGGGCGCTGGCGGGCCTCGTGCAGGGAGGACGCCCATCGCCGGTGGAGATGCTCGCCCGCGACCTGAACTACCGATCCGCGGGGCGGGCCGCCCGGGCCGTCGCATTCCTCTTCTGAGGCATCGCCGGAGGCCCGTAGGATCGAAGCTCCGGGAGGTGCCGCCATGGTCCGTCTGGTCTGCATCCTGATCGTGCTCGTACCGGCGGCCGGCGACCGGGCGGCCGCCGATGCGGCCCTGGCCGCGGGGCGATACGAGGAGGCGCGGGCGATCTACGTGAAGCTCCTCGAGGCGGCGCGCGATCCGGGGACGGTGGCGGAACTCCGGGACCGCGTGGGGCGCACCTTCCTGGGCCGGGGAAAGCTGTGGGAAGCGGAGAAGTGGTTCCGCGATTCCCTCGCGGCGCGGGAGACGGCGGAGGCGCGCTACCATCGCGGGCTCGTCTTCTACCGGGCCGCCCGGCGGGCCGCGGCGAATCCGGTGTCCCGGGGCGCGGAGGTGCGGGCCCTCCTGAACGACGCGGTGGCGGAGATCCGCCGGTCCCTGGCCCTCAGGCCGGCGTCCCCGGAGGGGTGGGTTCTCCTGGGGCTCTGCGAGCGGGATCGGGAAGAGCCGCGGGCGGAGGAGGAGGCCTACCGGAAGGCCCTGGACCTGGACCCGGGGCGCCCCGACGCCTCTCTCTACCTCGCCTACCGGAGGGAGCGGGCGGGCGACGCGGCGGGAGCGCGGAAGCTCCTCCTGGCCGTGGAGCCCGCCCGGAGGACCGGGGAGCACTGGAAGGCGCTGGGACGGCTGGCGGGCCGCCTGGGCGATCGGGAGGGCATGAAGGACGCCTACCTGCGGGCGGCCTCCCTGGATCCGGGGGACCGCGCGGCGTTGAACGGGTTGTGGAACGCCACGGCGTACCGCCGTCTCTTCGCGGAGTTCGAGGTGGCGATGAAGCGGCTCCTCCGCGAGCACCCCGACGCCTGGACGCCCCGGTACTACCTGGGGTTCCTCTACCGGACCATGGGCCGCCCGAAGGATGCCCTCGAGGCTTTCCGGGAGGCGGAGAAGAGGAGCCCGGGGAACGTGGAGATCCGGCACAAGATCGCGGACATGCTGCTGCGGGACCTGCGGGACGAGCGGGGCGCGATCGAGGAGTACGAGGCGATCCTGGCCGTCGATCCGCGCGATGAGCGGTCGCGGTCGGTGCTCTCCGCCGTGGCCCTGGGAAAGGCGCGGTCCGGTGACCTGGAGGAGGCCCGGAAGCTCTTCGAGGTGCTGCGGAAGGCGGATCCGGGAGAGTGGTCCCACACCACGAACCTCGCCCTCGTCCTGAAGGACCTGGGACGGCCGGAGGAGGCCCTCGCGCTGTATCGGGAGGCGGAGGAGGCCTTCCCGTTCGTGGCCCGGATCCCGAACGACCGGGGGCTGCTCCTCATGGGTCTGGGACGCACGGAGGAGGCCTGGGCGGCCTTCCGGGAGGCCCTGGACCGGGATCCCGGGTTCCTGGACACCCTGCAGAACATGGGAGCGTACTCGCGGCTCGAGGGCGACCTGGAAGCGGCCCTGGAATGGTTCCGGAAGGCCTACCGCCGGGCGCGCGTGGTGGGGGCGGATCTCTCCGTGTTCCGGCGCTACCTGGACATGGTGGCGCGCGAGAAGGAAGGGCGGAGGTAGCCGTTGACCCCGCCGGCCCGGGCTGCTAGCCTTCGTTCTCCTCCGGCGTGCGGGGGGTGGTGCGAAGCTGCTCTTGCGGATGGGCGTCCCTCGGAGCCCGGGCTTGCGGTCCAACCCGGGCCCGGGCGGCGGGAGATCCGGCGGAAGCCGCGCGTTCCGGGGGGAGGGCGGGCGGACCTCGGCGGCGGTCGAGGGCCGGCGGCGGCGAAAAGCGTGCGATGGGACGGGCGACCCAGGCTAGAATGGTCTTGTGGTGAGGTGTCGTAACAAAGAAGCAGTCAAGGGGATAGGCGCGCAGGCCATCCATTCCGGAGGGAAACGATGAGACGCCTTTTCGTGTTCGGCTCGCTCGCGTTCATGGTGCTGGTGATGGGCTCCTCGGCCCTCGCCACCCTGAGCAAGGGAGAGCGCAAGACCCTTCGCAAGAACCTGGCCGTGTACCTGGATCCCGGCCAGGACAACGAGAGCCGCGCGAAGGCGATGGAGTGGATGGCCCGGCTCTTCGACCGGAAGCCCAAGGAGCTGGCCGACGTGAAGCAGCTCGTGGAGATCGTCCGGGGGGCCGCGGATCGGAACCGGGTGCGCCACCGCAACGGGGCCCTGAACCCCGGGGTGCTGGATCCCGCGATGCACGGCATGAAGGAGCTGAAGGTCAAGTTCCCCTACCTGGTGAGCGTACCGAAGAAGTACCGGGCGGGGGTGAACGACCGGGCCTGGCCGCTCATCCTCTGCATCAACGACCAGGGGCAGACGGCGCAGGACTACCTGGACACGCACTGGGCGGACCCGGAGATCCGGGCCCGCTATCTCATCGCCTGCCTGGAGTTCTCGTACGACGACATCGAGGTGAAGAAGGAGGAGACGGTCAAGGAGGGGGACGTCGTTCGCCTGGTGGAGAAGAAGGAGAAGAGGCCGTTCGCGTGGGAGACGGAGCCCGCGCGGGCCCAGTTCTGGTTCACGTTCTGGAAGCTCATGATCCGGGAGTACAAGGTCGACCCCGATCGGGTGATCCTGGACGGGCAGGGGAGGGGGGCTACGGGGGCGCTCACCTTCGCGTCCGGGGCGACCTGGCGGTTCGCGGGCCTGATCGTCCGGGGGGGAGACTGGTCGGCTCCCACGATCGACAACTTCAGCCACATCCCGGTCCTCCTGCTCCCCGGGGAGAAGACCGGCGAGGCCGGGAAGAAGACCATGGAGGCCCTGAAGAAGGCGCTGGCGGAAACCAAGAACGTCACCGAGATGGCGGCGGGGGACCCCGCCAAGCTGCTGGCCTGGCTCGACGGCTGCGTGCGGGAGCGCCACCCGGTGCCCTCCCGGTGGGTGCAGACCTGGCCGCCGGGGGAGGATCGCTCCCAGCTCGGCTACTGGTGCATGATCAAGGGGCGATACGACCGCGACCGGCCGGCGGAGATCTCGATCGGACCGAAGCAGGAGGGCAAGATCGAGATCACGGCGAAGAACGTCCGGGAGTTCACGCTCTTCGTGAACGACCTCCTCGTGGACCTGGGCCGGCGGTTCGACGTGGTGGTGAACGGGGAGAAGGTGCGCACCGTCAAGCTCGAGCGGTCCCTCGACGAGTTCCTGCGCCACGGCTTCTGCTTCGAGGGCGGGAAGCCGCCCTACGACATGGGATGCGTCTTCACGGGGGAGGTGAGGGACATCCAGGTACCGCCGCCTCCCAAGGAGGAGAAGAAGCCCGACGAGGGCAAGAAGGAGGAGGGCTCGAAGAAGGAGGGAGAGAAGCCCGAGGCGGGCAAGAAGGAGGAGAAGAAGCCGGAGGGCGCCAAGCCCGGTGAGCAGAAGCCCGGTGAGCAGAAGCCTGCAGAGCAGAAGCCCGGTGAGCAGAAGCCCGGGGAGCAGAAACCCGCGGGCGAGGGAGGCGGCAAGAAGGACGAGGGGGCCGGGAAGGCTCCCTCCGCCGGGGACTGAGGTCGATCGGCGGGCGCCGCGGACGGCGGGGATCCCGGCGCATCGAGAGGGGGCGGCGCAAGGTGCGGGGATGAGGGAGGGGGCCGAGCCCATCGGTATCGCCAGCGAGAGGGAGGGGGCCGGACCGGCGGGCCGCCGTCCGGCCGCGGTGGTGGAGTCGCGGGGGGGACGGAGCCTGCTCCTCGCCACCGTGTTCCTCTCGGGTTTCTCGGTGATGGTGGTGGAGATGGCCGCCGCGCGGGCCCTGGCCCCCTACTTCGGGGCGTCGAACTACACCTGGACCAACGTGATCGGCGTGATCCTCGCGGCCCTGGCGGCGGGGTACTTCCTGGGCGGCCGGCTGGCGGACCGCGCGCCCCGGCCGCGCGTGCTCTACCTCGTCCTGCTGGCGGCCGGGGTCCTGTGCCTGACCCTGCCCGTGGCGGTGCGGCCGGTGTCGCGCTGGCTCCTGCCGGCCGATGTGCGGGTGGAAGGCGCGGTGGCGCTCATCTACCGGGGGTCCCTGGCGGCCACTCTCCTCCTCTTCGCCCCCCCCGCCTTCGTGCTGGGCATGGTCTCCCCTCTGGCGATCAAGCTCCTGGCGCGCCCCGCGGGCGTGGGGGGGGCGTCCGGGCAGGTCTTCGCCGCCTCCACCCTGGGCTCCATTCTGGGGACCTTCCTCACCACGCTCGTGCTCGTTCCGGCTCTCGGGACCCGGGGGACGATCATGCTGGCGGGCATCGTGGCGGGCGGGACCGCGGCCCCGGGGCTCCTGCTCTTCTCCCGGCGGGGGAAGCGGGCGGTCTCGGGCGTGGGGGCGGTGCTCCTCGTGGCGTTGCTCGCGGGGGGAGGGCGGGCCCTCGCCGGGAAGACCGTGAAGTCGGGCGAGGGGCAGATCGAGGAGCGGGAGACCGCCTACCAGTACGTGCGCGTGCGCGACGTGACGGAGGAGGGGACCCGCGTCCGGCTGCTCCAGATCAACGAGGCGGAGACCGCTTACCAGTCGGTGAGCATCCCCGGGAGGGTCCTCACGGGCGGGCGGTACTACGACTACTACTCCGTGCTTCCGCTCCTGCTCGGGTCACCGGGGCGCCGGGGACTCGACGCGCTCGTGATCGGGGTGGCGGCGGGGACCATTCCCGGGGAGCTCCATCACTTCTTCCCGGAGGGGCTCCGGGTGACGGGGGTGGAGATCGATCCGGGAGTGCTGGAGATGGGACGGCGGTTCTTCTCCCTGCCCGAGGGGGCCGGCTGGCTCCGGACGGTGGTGATGGACGGCCGGGTCTTCCTGGAGGTGGCCCCCCGGGAGCGCCCCCGGGACCTGATCATCATCGACGCCTTCGCCAAGGAGTACTACATCCCCTTCCATCTCGCCACGCGCGAGGCGTTCGCGCGGGCGCGGGAGCGCCTCCGGCCGGGAGGCATCCTCGCCCTGAACGCGGCCTCCTACGGACCCGACTCGCGCCTTCTCCGGGCGCTCGGGGCCACGCTGGCGGAGGTGTTCGGCCGCTGCTACCGCGTCTGGGTGAGCGGGTACCCGAACTACATGCTCTTCGCCATGAAGGACGGGGAACCCGACTTCCGGCGGCTGGTGCGGGTGCCCCCCGGGGGGCCCGCGGAGTGGGAGGACCTCCGCCGGCTCGCCCGGCGGGTCGCCCTCTCGGTGGTGCGGATGAAGACGGACGGCGAGCGGGACCGGGTGCTCACCGACGACCGGGCGCCGGT
>JAOZQC010000221.1 GCA_029932425.1 Planctomycetota bacterium
GGCGGGGCCCCGGCGTCCGGCGCTACCACCCTCCCGGGGGTGGCGGCCTCCCCGGGGGCGGGGCCCTCCGCCGCGGCCTTCACGGGTTCCTCGGGGACCTCCCCCCGGATCTCGCTGACGCTGTTCCGGAGCAGCTCCTCCTCCTCCGGGGTGAGGGGGGACATGTGGCTCGAGATGTCCACCCCGTTGTCCTGGAGGAGCTGCACCAGGACCCGGTTGGAGATCCTCACCTCTTCCGCGAGCTGATAGATCCTCATGGGTGACCGCCTTCATCCTCCGGATGCGGAAGGGGAGATCCGCCGGGGGCGGGGGAGGGACGGTCCTCCTCCGGCGGCGCCGGGGGGGAGGCGTCCGCCGGGGAGGCCTCCCCGGCCGCCTCCGCGGCGGGGTCCTCCCCTCCCGCGGGGGGTTCGGTCCCGGCTTCCGCCGGGGGGGCCGGGGTGGGGTCGGGCGCTTCCCCTCCCGGGGGGGTCTCGGTCCCGCCCTCCGCCGGAGGGGCCGGGGCCGGCACGGGGTCCTCCCCGGTCGCCTCCGCCGCGGGCGTCTCCCGGTCCGCGGGGGGGCCGGCCTCGCCCGGGGTCTCCGGGGCGGTGTCGGCGCCGGCGTCCCCGCCCCCCTCCCCCGGGGAGCGGCGCCGGGGGGACCGGATCGGTCCGCCCCGGAGGGACGGCCCCCCGATGGAGGTCACGTCGCCGCGGGTGTCCTCGATGTACTCCACCTGCTGGACGTCGGGCCCCTCGAAGGCCACCCCCTGCTCGAGAGCCTCCTCCTCGGTCATGATGTCGATGTCCCAGGAGCAGAGCTTCGAGGCCAGGCGCACGTTCTGGCCCTTCCGGCCGATGGCGAGGGAGAGCTGGTCCTCCTGGACGAGCACCAGGGCCCGGTTCTCGGCGGGGAAGAGCGTGATCGAGTCCACCTGGGCGGGCTTCAGGGCGTTCATGAGGAGGACCTCGACGGAGTCGTTCCAGCGGATGATGTCGATCTTCTCGCCTCCGATCTCGTCGATGATGTTCCGGATGCGGCTGCCGCGCACCCCCACGCAGGCCCCGATGCAGTCCACCTTGGGGTCGAGGGACTCCACCGCCACCTTGGTCTTGTAGCCGGCCTCCCGGACGAGCTTGCGGATCTTGATGAGCCCGTCCGCCACCTCCGGGACCTCCAGCTCGAAGAGCCGGGCGATCATCTCGGGGTGGGACCGCGAGAGGATGATCCGGACCTTCTGGGGGGTCTTCTTCACCTCCACCACGTAGGCCCGGATCCGATCGCCCACCCGGTAGGCCTCCCCGCGCACCTGCTCGTGGCGCGGGAGGTACCCCTCCGTCTTCCCGAGGTTCACCACGATCGTGCCGGCCTCGATCCTCTGTACCTGCCCGTTGATGAGCTGGTGCCGGTAGTGCTCGAACTCGTCGTAGACGACGTCGGCCTCGGCCTCGCGGATCCTCTGGATGATCACCTGCTTCGCGGTCTGGGCGGCGATGCGCCCGAAGTCGATGGGGAGGATCTTCTCCTCCCCGTCGAAGGCCCGGATCTCCCCCGTCTCCCGGTCGATGCGCACCCGGAGGTTGTCCACCGTGCCGAACTTCCGCCGGGCCGCGGTGAGGAGAGCCTGCTCGAGGCTGTCGAAGAGGATCTCCTTGTCGATGTCCTTGTCCCGGTGGATCGCATCGACAAGCCTCAGCAGTTCTCCGTTCATGGGGAGCCCCCATCCGCCGGCCCCAGGGCCGCTGACGTACCATCCCGCCCATACGAGAAGAAAGTGGGCAAGGCCCACTTTCTCGCGTACGACGGCGCGCAGAAAAGAGTCGTTCGATCTTCCCCGAGCAGGGTGCCGGCGGTCAAGGAAAAACGCCGTCCCCCGGCCTCCCCTTACCGGGGAGAGCCGGCAAGGCGGGAGGCGGATCAGCCTTCCTCGTCGTCCTCGTCGTCGAGGTCGAACAGGTCGAGGTCGAGGTCGTCCTCCTCGTCCTCCTCCCACTCGTCCTCTTCCCAGTCCTCGTCGTCCCAGTCCTCGTCCTCGTCGAGGTCCTCGTCGAGGCCCTCCTCGTCGTCGAGGTCGAAGATCTCGTCGTCCTCGGGCTCGTCGTCCTCTTCCTCCTCCTCGTCGTCGAGGAGCAGGGACTCGTCGAACCCGTCCTCGAGCTCCTCCTCCTCGTCGTCGAGGTCGAAGTCGAGATCGAGATCCTCTTCCTCGTCGTCTCCGGCGAGGCTTCTCGCGACGGCGAAGAGGAGCAGAGCGGGGATCCCCGAGCGGCGCCGCTCCATGGACCACTTCGTTTGCATCCGGGTTCCTCGCGGGGCGGCTGGGCCAGGGCTCCGGATCGCGCGCCCCGCCGCGACCGGATCGAAAAAGCATGCGTCGAATACGCCGGGATTCCGTCCCCCGGACGATCGGGTTTCTTTTAGCACGACTGGAAGAGGACTCCAGCATTTCCGAATCGTTCCGGGCCGTTCCCGGGGCGAAAACCGTGCGCCCGCCCGAGGGGGCGGGCTAACATGCTCCCGCACGCTCCGGAGGTGCCATGAGTGCCCGCCTGCAGGTCGCCCTCGACTTCGTCAATCTCTCGGAGGCGCTCCGGTGCGCCCGCCGCGCGGTGGCGGGGGGGGCGCAGATCCTGGAGGTGGGGACCCCCCTGCTCAAGTCGGAGGGGCTGGAGGCGGTCCGGGTCCTGCGCCGCGAGTTCCCGGCCCATCCCATCGTCTGCGACACCAAGACCATGGACGCGGGGCGGATCGAGATGGAGTCGGCGGCGAAGGCGGGGGCCACCATCGGGGTGGTGATGGCCGCGGCCTCGGACGCCACGATCCGGGAGTGCGTGGACGCGGCGGAGAACTACGGTTTCCAGGTCGAGGTGGACCTGCTGGGAGTGGCGGATCCCGTGGACCGGGCGCGCCGCGCCGCGGAGCTCGGGGCCCACGTGATCGGCATCCACTGTCCCATCGACGAGCAGATGGAGGGGAGGGACCCGTTCGCGACCCTCCGGGAGGTGGCGCGGGCCGTGGACCTCCCGGTGGCGGTGGCGGGGGGGATCAACTCGGAGACCGCCGCCGACGCGGTGGCGGCGGGGGCCTCCATCGTGATCGTGGGGGGCGCGATCAGCAAGGCGGTGGACGCGGAGGAAGCGACCCGGGCCGTTCTCCGGGCCATGGAGACGGGGGAGGGGGTCCCCACGGACCTCTTCAAGCGGGCCGTCGGGGACGAGATCCGGCGCATTCTCGAAAGGGTCTCCACGCCGAACATCTCCGACGGCGCCCACCGGCTGGCCCCCCTGCCCCGCCTCGTGCCCGTGGTTCCGGGAGCCAAGGCGGTGGGTCCCGCCTGGACGGTGAGGACGGCTCCCGGGGACTGGGCCAAGCCCGTGGAGGCCATCGACCACGCCCCTCCGGGCAGCGTCATCGTGGTGGACGCCGGGGGTTCGCCGCCCGCCCTGTGGGGGGAGCTGGCCACCCATTCCGCCCTCCAGCGCGGGCTTTGCGGAGTGGTGATCGACGGCGCCGTGCGGGACACCCCCGTGATCCGCGGGCTGGGCTTCCCCGCCTTCGCGCGGCACGTGGTCTCGAACGCCGGGGAGCCGAAGGGGTTCGGCGAGGAGAATGTGCCCATCGTCATCGGGGGTGTCCGGATCCACCCCGGCGACTGGATCGTGGGCGACGACGACGGCGTCATCGTGCTCCCCCGGGCGCGCGCCTCCGAGTATGCGAATCGGGCCATGGACTGCCTGGAGAAGGAGAACCGGATCCGCCGGGAGATCGAGGGGGGCTCCACCCTGAACCAGGTGGTCGAGCTCTACCGGTGGGAGAAGCGTTGAGGGCGGGACGGGATCCGATGGAAACCTTCGAGGTGAGGACCGGGGGGCGCACGGCGCTGCACGAGATCACGGCCCAGGTGGAGGCCGCCGTGGAGAGGAGCGGCGTGCGCGAGGGGGTGGCCGTGGTCTACTGTCCCCACACCACGGCGGCGGTGACGATCAACGAGAACGCGGACCCCACCGTGGCGAGGGACTTCCTCATGCTCGTCGACCGGACGGTCCCCCGGCGGGACGACTACCGTCACGCGGAGGGGAACTCCGACGCCCATATCAAGTCCATCCTC
The DNA here is from genome assembly GCA_029932425.1 of Planctomycetota bacterium. Taxonomy (GTDB): domain Bacteria; phylum Planctomycetota; class JAJSAM01; order JAJSAM01; family JAJSAM01; genus JAOZQC01. Next base: position 4,091 of record JAOZQC010000221.1, read on the forward strand.
GTGGGGGCGGATCGCTCGATCCCCGTGAGGGAGGGCCGCCTCGTCCTCGGTGCCTGGCAGGGCGTCTTCCTCTGCGAGTTCGACGGCCCGCGGACCCGCCGCCTGCACGTGAAGGTGATCGAGGGGTGAGGGGCGGAGGCGGTCGCGGGAGGGGCGGCGGCCCCCCGCCCGCGGTTCCCCGGAGGCCGCGGCGGCGGGCGGGGGAACCCGGCACCGGGGGCCGCCCGGGAGGAGGGCGGTGACGGGCCCGCTGGCCGCCGGAGGGGGCGGCGTGCTCCCCTTCCCCTGGCCCGTGATCGGGATCACGGCCCTCGCGGGGCTCCTCCTCCTCCTGGCCTACGGCCGCTCCCTCGCCCGGGGCCGGGATCTCCTCCCGCGGGGACCGCGTCCCGCCCCCCGCGCCGGGGTCTTCGAAGCCCTGGCCGTCGTCGTCCTCAGCGTGCTCGTTCCCGCCTTCCTGTTCGGGGTCGCGGGGGGCCTCGGCCTGGAGGAGAAGGGGGACGCCCAGCTCCTCGGGACGGCGGGGGCGGGGGTGCTCGCGGTCCTGGCCTGGGGGGCCTGGCTCCGCCGGGGATCGGAGCACGGGCCCCGCGGCCGGGGCGCACTCGCCGGCGCGCTGGCCTGGCTCGCCTGGTTCCCCGTGGTGCTGGGCTTCATGGCGGGCTGGCGTCTCCTGCTCGACGCCTTCGGGTACCCGTGGCGGGAGCAGGCCGTCCTCACCGCTCTCCGGGGCCGGGAGACCACGCCCTGGGTGGTGGCGCGCTTCTTCCTCCTCGCCGTGATCCTCGCGCCCCTCGTGGAGGAGGTCATCTTCCGGGGGCTCCTCTTCGGTGCGCTCCGGCGGAGGTGGGGCCTGGGGGCGGCGCTCGTGATCTCCTCCGCGGTCTTCGGGCTGGTCCACCTGGATCTCTACGCGTCCCCCGCGATCTTCGTGTTGAGCCTGGGCCTCGGCTGGGTGTACGAGAGGACGGGCACCCTCGCCGCGCCCGTGGCCTTCCACGCCGTGTTCAACGGCTGGACCTTCCTGGGCGTCCTGGTAGGGAGCGGCTGACATGGTGATGCGGCGGATGACCGCGTGGGGCGCGGCGTTCGTGGCCGAGAACGCCACGGTGACGGGCGAGGTGACGCTGGGGCCGGAGAGCAGCGTGTGGTTCGGCTGCGTGCTCCGCGGGGACGACGCTCCCATCCGGGTGGGCGCCCGGACCAATCTCCAGGACCTCACCATGGTCCACGCCGATCCCGGGGTGCCCCTCCGGATCGGCGAGGAGGTCACGGTGGGGCACCGGGCGATCCTCCACGGCGTCCGGATCGGGGAGCGCTGCCTGATCGGCATGGGGGCGATCCTGCTTTCCGGGAGCGTCATCGGCGAGGAGTCGGTGGTGGGAGCGGGGGCCCTGGTGACGGAAGGCATGGTGGTCCCTCCCCGGTCCCTCGTGCTCGGCGTGCCCGCCCGCGTCCGCCGGGAGGTGCGGCCGGAGGAGGTGGCGGCGCTCATCCGGGACGCGGCGGAGGAGTACGTCCGGAAGGCCCGGATGCATCTCGAGGGCCGCTTCCTCGGGCGGGAGCGGGGGCGAGACGATGGTTGAACCGCGGCACGAGATGCACTGCGCCGAGGTCTTCGGGGGGAACGAGCTCGTGGACGAGGGGGTGGAGATCCCCGACCTCGACGTCTGGGTCTTCAGCCGCCCCTGCGGCGGGAACCGGGAAGGGGGGGACGTGGTCCTGCTCTCGCGGTGCGGCGAGGGGAAGGTGGTGAAGGCCTACCTGGCGGACGTGGCGGGACACGGGGAGCGGGTGGCGCCCGTGGCCCGGGCCCTCCGGGACCTCGTCAAGGCGAACCTCGGAACCCACGAGCACGAGTCCTTCCTCCGGGGGCTCAACGAGGTCGCGGAGTCCGGAATCCTCTCGGAGGGGTTCGCCACCATGGTGGCGGCCCTCTACGACCGGGAACGCTCCCC
>JAOZQC010000222.1 GCA_029932425.1 Planctomycetota bacterium
ACCGAAGACCATGCGCGCGGTGGAGGTCGCGGGTCCCGAGGAAGCTCCCGGCGGGACGGTGGTGGCGGTGATCCGGGCGGGCTGGCTCGCGGGGAACGAAGTACTTCGGCCGGCGGAGGTCCGCGCCGTCCCCGCGAGAGCAAGAGAAGGATCCGAGAAGGGAGGAGAAGAACCATGAGCGGGAGGATCGTCGGCATCGACCTCGGGACCACGAACTCGGAGGTCGCCGCGCATACCGGGAACGGGGTCGTGGTGCTCGAGGAAGGTTCGAGCGGCATCTTCCCGTCGGTGGTGGGAGTGTCCCCGGACGGGCGCCTCCTCACCGGCGAGGAGGCCCTGAACCAGCTCGTCCTGTACCCGGAGCGCACGGTGCGGTCGGTGAAGCGGCTCATGGGGACGGCCGAGGTCGTGAAGATGGCGGGACGCCGTTTCCAGCCCCAGGAGATCTCCGCCCTGATTCTCTCCGCTCTCCGAGACCGCGCGGAGGGCCTCCTCGGGGAACCGGTAACGGGGGCGATTATCACCGTCCCCGCCTACTTCTCCGACGCCCAGCGCCAGGCCACCCGGGAAGCGGGGGAGATCGCCGGACTGCAGGTCGTTAGGATCCTCAACGAGCCCACGGCGGCGTCGCTCGCGTACGAGGGAGAAGGGGCCGGGGAAGAGGGGCGAACCGTCCTCGTCTACGACCTCGGCGGGGGGACGTTCGACGTCTCCGTCGTCCGACTCGAAGGCGGGGTGAACGAGGTCCTCGCCTCGCACGGCGACACCCGACTCGGGGGAGACGATCTCGACGAGGCGCTGCTCAGGAAGCTGGAAGAGAAGATGGAGGATCCGGACCTCGTGCGCGCGTCGCGGATGGATCCCCGCGTGCGGGCCCGCCTGCTGCGAGTCGTAGAGAAGGCCCGCAGGAAGCTGTCCGATGCTCCCTTCGCGCGTATCCGGGAGGACGCGGTGATCACCACTCCGCGCGGTCCCCTGCACCTGAATGTCGATCTCTCGCGGGAGGAGTTCGAGGAGTGCGCCCGCCCGATCCTCGAGCGCACCGTCGATAGCATCCACCGGGCGATCGAGGATTCCGGGATCGGCAGCGGCGACCTCGATGCGGTCTTGCTCGCGGGCGGCGCCACGCGCACCCCGCTCGTGAGAAGGATCATTGCCGAGGCCGCGGGCCGGGAGCCGCGCCACGAGCTGCACCCGGATCTCTGCGTCGCCCTCGGCGCGGGGCTCCTGGCCGCCCGCGAGGAAGGGAGAGAAGAGGCGCGGGTTCTCGTGGACGTCACACCCTACTCCTTCGGGCCTTCCTACATCGGCCTGCGGGACGGTGTCTGGTATCCCCATTGCTACCACCCGGTGATCCAGCGGGGAACTCCGCTCCCGGCCAGCGCCACGGACATCTACAGTACCTTCCACGACGACCAGGAAGTGGTGGAGCTCATCGTCTACCAGGGCGAGAACCCGGACGCCCTCCAGAACATCGAGATCGGCCGATTCATGGTCGAAGGCCTCTCTCGCGTTCCCGCGGGGAACGAGATCATCTGCCGGATGAACCTGGACCTGGACGGTGTCCTCGAGGTCACCGCCGTGGAGAAGCGCACGGGGCTGGCCCGGACCGTGCGTATCGAGGGGGCCGTGGGGCGCATGGGGCAGCGAGAGATCGAGAGGGCGAAGGGCCGCCTGGCACAGCTCACCGGCCGGGTCCCCGGTCCCCGGGACACCCCGGCTCCCGCCGGAACCCGGGAGGAGATGCGCCTGTCCGGTCCCGCCCGGTCCGCGGTGGAGCGATACGGGGAGATTCGGGTGAGGCTCCACCAGGAAGACCGGAAGGAGGGCGACGCCCTGGTCGAGAAAATCCGGTCGGCGGCCGGCGGGGAAGAGGGCGCGCTGGAGGAGTCGCTCCTCGCGCTCGAGGATCTTCTCTTCTACGCGGGCGAGGGCGGGCGGTGACGCCCCTTTGCCCCACCTGCGGGGCGCGCTTCCGAGGGGAAGCGGAATGCGGGCGTTGCGGGACGGACCTACGCGCGCTCGCCGCGGTGATTCTCGCCGCCCGGGAGGCGAGGGAAGAGGCCCGGCGCTCCCTTCTCCAGGAAGCCGGGGAGACGGCCCTGGCCCATGTGGATCGTTCCCTCTCCCTGCACCGCACGGCCCGGGGGTTGCGATTGCGCGCGCTCGCGCTCATCGCCTGCGGCCGCCTCCGGGAGGGGGTACGGCTGGCCGCTTCCCTGGTGGAGGAGCATCCGGAACCCGCCGGAAAGAACTCCCCCGGCCCGGCCTCGCCCGGCTGAGCCTCCTCGCTCGGCCGGCCCCGGCGCGTGAGATGGGGCGGCGTTGCGGGAACGAAAAGCCGGGCGCGACACCGCCCACCGGCGACGTGGGCCCGCCGCAACGGAACTTGCGACGGACGCCGAAGGACTCGACTCCGGGCTTCGCCGTCGTTCCCGGCGAACTGCTCCGGTGAGCCGGGGACAACCGTGAGAATCGGGTGCCGATCAGGCGGGAACCACTGCGGCTCCCGGGACACGCACTCCGCCACGGGGAAGCGCCTCCTCTTGGACAGCCTCCGGGAGGCGCGCCCCCCTCATCACCCCGACCCGGTAGCCCGATTCAGGTGCCGGCCCCGGCCTCTCCGTGGGGGCCGGTCTCCCGGCCCGTCTCTTCCGTGCCGTAGCCGCCGAGGGCGGCGACCCGCCGGGCGAACTCCTCCGAGCGGACCACGTCGAGGAGGAGGGCGAGGGGTGGGGTGTCGAAGAACCGCTCCGGGATGACCAGGTCGTAGCGCTCCGCGGTGACCGGGATGAAGTCGAGGTCGAGGGCCCAGGCCCGCGTCGGCGGCGCCGCTCTTCACCGCCACCGCCACCGCCAGGTGCGTGTACTCCTCGGTCTCGTAGCCCGCGATCTCCCCCGCCGGGATCCCGCGCCGCCCGAGCTCGTAGTCGAGAAGCACCCGGGTGCCGGAGCCGCCCTGGCGGTTGATGAACGTGACGTCCGCCCGGGCCAGGTCCTCGAAGCCCCGGATCCCCTTCGGGTTGCCCTTCGCCACGATCAGGCCCTGCTCGCGGGTGACGAGGTGCACGAGCCGCACCGGCACGCCGGCCAGGTACCTCTCCAGGTAGCCTACGTTGTAGGAGCCGTCCTCCGGGTCCAGGAGGTGGGAGCCCGCCAGGTGGCACCGGCCGTCCCGGATCGCCAGGAGGCCCGCCAGGCTCCCCACGTGGGTCGAGGAGAGCGTCACGCCCGTCCGCCGCTCGCGGAGGAGGTCGTCGATCACGTCCAGGCAGAGGTCGTGGCTGCCCACCGCCACCACGTGGCGCTCGATCTCCTCGCGGGGGCGGAGGAGCTCCACCCCGACCTCCTCGTCGGGACGCACCCCTTCCCGGTCGGCGCCGATCCGGAGGATCCCGTCCGCCCGGACGAGGCTGGTGACGGTGCCCGCGCCGCGGGGCAGCGCCTGGGCCACGTAACGGTCGCCGACCCGGCCCAGGCGCACCCGGACCAGCTCCTCCAGGCCGAGGCGGCTCGCGATCTTGCGGGCGGGGGAGGCGGCCACGGTCTCCCGCGGCCGGCCCCGCACCCCGACCAGGCGGTCGAGGGCCGGCGCCCCGAACTCCTCGAAGGCCACCATCGCGGAGACGGGGTAGCCCGGGACGCCGATCACCGGCTTCCCGGCCACGGCGGCGAGCAGCGTGGGCTTGCCCGGCATGACGGTGACGCCGTGCACGAGCACCTCGCCCCCCGCCCTCTCGAGGGCGGCCCGGGTGAAGTCGCTCGCCCCCGCCGACGAGCCGCCGAGGACCAGGGTGAGGTCGAAGGCTTCCGCCCCCCGGGCGACGGCCCGGGCGATGGCCTCCACGTCGTCCCGGACGCCCTCGTGGCGGACCCAGGTCCCGCCCCGATCCTCCACGAGTTTCCCCAGCATGGTGGAGTTCGATTCGAGGATCGTGCCGGGGGCCGGCTCCTCCCCGCCCAGGTCCGCGGGGTCCACCATCTCGCCGCCGGTGGGGACGATGAGCACCCGCGGCCTTCGCCACACGACCACGGACGTGATGCCGGCCGCGAGCAAGGCCCCCGCGTCGTAGGGCCCCACCCGGTGACCGCGGGGGAAGAGCATCTCCGTGGCCACGATGTCCTCGCCGACCTTCCGGACGTGCTGCCAGGGGTAGGCGGGGGCCTCGATCCGCACCCGGTCCTCCCCGAGGACCTGCACCTCCTCGATCATGATCACCGCGTCCTTGCCCTCGGGCAGGGGCTCGCCGGTGTTCACGAAGACGAAGCCTTCGCCCGCGGCGAGCTCCACCGGCTCCGTGTCGCGCGCCCCGAACGTGTCCCGGGCCCGCACCGCGATGCCGTCCATCGCCGCCCCGTGGTAGGTGGGGGCGCTGATCCGGGCGTGGGCGGGCTCGGCGAGGACCCGGCCCACGGCGTCCCCCGCCGCCACCTCCTCCGCGGACCGCATCGCCTCCCAGTCGAACCGCCCGAAGAACAGCGCCCGGGCCTCGGCGAGCGGTTTCATCACGAGATAGACGTTGCGCTTTCTTCCCAAGGCGACCTCACAGCAGTTCGACGAACACCGGGGTCCCTTCCTCGAGGCCCTCCACGTCCCGGCCGATCTCCACCAGGCCGTCGGCCCGGGCCATGGTCCGGAGCAGGCCCGACTTCCCGGGCACGGGCACGGCGGCGAGGCCGCCTTCCTCCTCCTCGAGCCGGACCCGCAGGAAGTCCCGGCGCCCGTGCACCGAGGCCACGTTGCGGGTGAGACGCGCGGGCACGCGCACCGGAGGCTCCGGCCGGGCGCCGGCCAGGCGCTCGAGCTGGTGCCGGACGAGCACGTGGAACACGACCATCGCGGAGGCGACATGCCCCGGCAGCCCCCACAGGGCCTTGCCGCCGGCGTCGGCCAGGATCGTGGGCTTGCCCGGCCTCACGGCGATGCCGTGGAAGAGCACCTCCGTCCCCGGCAGGGCCTCGAGCACCGCGAGGGTCAGGTCCCGGGCGCCCACGGAGCTCCCTCCCGAGAGCAGCACCGCGTCGGCGGCGGCCAGCGCCTCCCGGACGGCGCCGAGGAGCGCGTCGAAGTCGTCCCGCACGATGCCCAGGGGAAGCGCCGTCCCCCCCGCGCGCTCCACGAAGCCGGCCAGCGTGTGGCGGTTCACGTCGCGGACCTGCCCCGGCCCCGGCGTCGCCTCCGCCGGCACGATCTCGTCCCCCGTGGAGAGGACGGCCACCACCGGCCGGAGGAAGACCTCGAGCTCCGTGACGCCGAGGGCCGCGCCCAGGCCGAGGTCCTGCGGCCTCAGGCGCGCGCCCCGCCTCCGCAGGAGGTCCCCCCGCCGGGCGTCCTCGTCCGCGGCGATCACGTTCTCCCCCGGGGCCACGGCCCGCGTGACCTCGATCGCCGTCTCGTCCACCGGCTCCGTGTGCTCCACCATCACCACCGCGTCCGCGCCGGGGGGGACCATCCCGCCGGTGAGGATGCGCACCGCCTGCCCCGGGCCCACGGCCTCCCGCGCGGGCCTTCCCATCTCCACGGCCCCCGTCACGGTGAGGAGGGCGGGCGCCGACGGGGAGGCCCCGAAGGTGGACCGCGCGCAGACCGCGTACCCGTCCATGGTCGACCGCGGGAAACCCGGCAGGTCCTCCTCCGCCACGAGGTCGGCGGCGAGGACCCGGCCGAGACCGGCGGAGAGGGGCACCCGCTCCGTACCCACCGGGGCGAACCGCCCGGCGCGCGCGCGCGCCTGATCGAGATCCACGACCTGGAAGAACTCCTTCATGCCCGCGATTGTCGCCGCTCTCCGCCCGGACGGAAAGGGCTCCCCGCGGGAGGCGATGGAGCACGCGGCCGGCGGGGGAGGATCCGCCGCCTCCACCGGGAAAGGACAGCGCGGGCGTGCCCGTCGCAGTTGGGCTGCGGGTGTGCCCGCGTTGTGAGCCCTTGGGGTTGGCCCGGAAGCAGGTTCCCAGGGCCGGGAGCGCTGATGCGCCCGCCCGCAAGCTGCGAGGAGATCCCGCGAAAGCTCTGCATCCTCGGCGGCTTCCCGCGCAGGA
>JAOZQC010000223.1 GCA_029932425.1 Planctomycetota bacterium
CCGCTCGTTACGGATGAGGTTGCCGAGCTCGGCAACGATGTACTCTTTCGTGATGGTGGTCATGGCTTCTCCCGGTCAGCGACCGGACTCGTGATCCTGGTGGTCCTGAAATCTATACGGAATTGTCCAGTCAGCGTATCCCTCCGAATCGCGGATCGTCAACTGAAATTCGCCCGCATTCTCAAAAAACGCCCGGGCCCGCTCGAACCCGGCCCGGAAAGCCGGTGTTCCCTTTCGGATTCCCCCACCCTCTCTCACGCCCCCCGGGCCGCTCGACCCTTGGTCTGGAGCCCCCCCGGGCTCGCCGCCCCCTGCCGGAACCGTCGTCGGGTCCCCCCACCGGCCTTCTTTCTATCACAAAAGAAGGACGCGGGAAACCCCGACTCCGAGAATCAACAGGATCCCGGCGAGGAGGTTCACCCGGGCAATGCCTCCCGTGAGGGCCATGAAGCGCTCCACGGGGGAGTCCGGGCGGACGTCCCGGAAGAGCCCCGCGGCGAGAGGAGCGGCCAGGAGAGCCGCCAGGGCCGGCCAGGGGAGCACCCCTCCCGCCACGAGCCCCGCCACCGAGAGGAAGGCCGCCGCCAGGACGGCCTTCGACACCAGGAGGGCCCGGGGCTTCCCGAGCACCACCACCGGGCTCATCTTGCCGGCCTTCCGGTCCCCCTCCACGTGGGTGAAGTGATGGTTGAAGAGGATCGCCGTGGTGAGGAAGGCCAGGGGGAGGCTGGCGAGTGCGGGACGCAGGGCGATCGTCTCCGCCTGCACGTACCAGCCGCCCAGCACGGGAATCGGCCCGAAGGCCAGGAAGATCCCCGCCTCCCCCAGGCCCCGGCCCCGGTAGCCGTACCGGACCGGCGGGGCCACGTAGGCCCAGGCCAGGAAGAGTCCCCCCGCCGCCAGGGCCGCCACCGGCCATCCCGCGAGGAAGGTCAGCGCCGCCCCGCATCCCCCCGCCAGGGCGAAGAAGAGCCACGCCGTGCGGTGGGCGGCGGAGGGGCTCATCCAGCCTCGCGTCAGGACGTCCGAGCCTCCGAAGTCCCGCGAGTCCCTCGTCTCGGCGCCGGGGTCCGCCCCGGTGAGGAAGTCGTGCACGTCGTTCAGGGTGTTCGCGCCGAGGTGGGCGGCGAAAGCCCCGGCCAGGGCCAGGAGGAGACGGGGGACGCTCAGGGGAACCCCCTCCTCGAAGGCGAGAGCGGTGCCGAGAAGGACCGGCAGGAGGATCACCGGAGTGTACTGGACCCGGGCCAGGCGCAGGACGAGGGCGGCACCCCTGGGAGTTTCCGGTGTTCCGGGTTCCATCCCCTCCATCATCCCGCCCCGGGCCGCCCCCCGTCAACCCGCTCGTTCCCGGCTTCCCGATTCGGAGGGGGCGGGGTACGCTCGGCCCGGAGGACATCCATGACCGAGCCGACCACGGACCGCCCCTTCGCGTACACGGTGGCGAACACCATCCGGTGCCTTTCCATGGACGCCGTCCAGGAGGCGAACTCCGGTCACCCGGGGGCTCCCATGGGCATGGCGGACTTCGCGGCAGTGCTCATCACGCGCTTCCTGAAGGTGTGTCCGAGCCGCCCGGCCTGGCCGGACCGCGACCGGTTCGTCCTCTCCGCGGGGCACGCCTCGATGCTGCTCTACTCGGCCCTCCACCTGCTCGGCTTCGATCTCTCCCTGGAGGAGATCCGCCGCTTCCGGCAGTGGGGCTCCCGGACCCCCGGGCACCCGGAGGCGGGCCTGACGCCCGGCGTGGAGACCACCACCGGGCCCCTGGGTCAGGGTTTCGGGAACGCGGTGGGGATGGCTCTCGCCGAGCGGATGCTCGCGGCCCGGTTCAACGAGGGTGACCGGGACCTCGTGGATCATTACACCTACGTCATCGCCTCCGACGGGGACATGATGGAGGGGGTGCAGGCGGAGGCCGCCTCCCTCGCGGGCCATCTGGGGCTCGGGAAGCTCATCGTCTACTACGACTCGAACCGGATCACCATCGACGGCCCCACCCCCATCACCTTCTCGGAGGACGTGGGCCGGCGGTTCGCGGCCTTGGGCTGGCATGTCCTCACCGTGGACGGACACGACCACCCGGCCCTGGAGAGCGCCCTGGAGATCGCCCGGGAGGAGACGGAGCGCCCCAGCCTCATCGTGGGCCGCTCCCACATCGCCTACGGCTCTCCCGGCAAGCAGGACACCCCCGCCTCCCACGGCGCTCCCCTGGGCGAGGAGGAGATCCGTCGGACCAAGGAGAACCTGGGATGGCCCGTGGAGCCGCCGTTCCACGTACCCGGGGAGGTCCGGGAGTTCTTCGCCCGGCGGCGGACCGTGCTGGAGCGGGAAGCGGACTGGTGGGAGATGAAGCTCGCCGACCTCCGGCGGGAGGATCCCGGGCGGGCCCGGGAGTGGGACCGCTTCCAGGCCGGAGAGATCCCCGTCGAGCTGCCGCTCCCCGGGTTCGCGGCCGGGGAAGAGATCGCCACCCGCAAGGCCTCGCACGCCTGTCTGGCGGCCTTCGCCGAGGCCGTACCCTTCCTCGTGGGAGGCTCCGCCGATCTCGCGGCCTCGAACAAGACGGACTTTCCGGGCGGCGCCGAGGTGAGGCGGGAGGACTTCGGCGGCCGGATCCTCCGGTTCGGGATCCGGGAGCACGCCATGGGGGCCGTCGCCAACGGCCTCGCCCTCCACGGCGGGCTGCGGCCCCTGGCCGCCACGTTCCTGGTCTTCTCCGACTACTGCCGCCCCGCGATCCGCCTCGCGGCGCTCATGGGGCTGCCGGTGCTCTACGTGTTCACCCACGACTCGATCTTCGTGGGCGAGGACGGGCCCACCCACCAGCCGGTGGAGCATCTGGCCGCCCTCCGGGCGATCCCCGGCCTCGCCGTCCTGCGGCCCGCGGACGCCACGGAGACCGCCGCGGCCTGGGAGACCGCTCTGCGGCGCCGGGACGGCCCCACCGCCCTCGTCCTGAGCCGCCAGGGGCTCCCCGTGCTCGACCGCTCCGAGCTGGCCCCGGCGGAAGGGGTCTCCCGCGGCGCCTATGTCCTCTCGGGGGCGGAGGAGGATCCGGACCTGATCCTCCTGGCCAGCGGCTCGGAGGTGTCCCTGATCCTGGAGACCGCCGCGCGGCTCCGGGCCGGGGGCCGGAAGGTGCGCGTGGTCTCGGTGCCCTCCTTCGAGCTGTTCCTGGCCCAGGATCGGGCCTACCGCGAGGCCGTCCTCCCCCCCTCCTGCCCCCGGCGCCTGGCGGTGGAGGCGGGCGTCCGCCAGGGCTGGGACCGCTGGCTGGGCCCCGGCGGGTCGTTCCACGGCATGACCCGTTTCGGCGCTTCCGCCCCCGCCGCGGAGATCGCCCGGCGCTTCGGCTTCACCGCCGACCACATCACCCGCCTGGCCGAGGCCCTGATCGGAGAGACGGTCGATTCGTGACTCCCGCGTTCCCGGGACCGTCGCTTCTCCCCCTCCGGGGAAAAAGCTGGCCCGGCGGGCGTCGTTTCCGGGGAGAATTGGGGTATGCGACGGACGGTGCACCCCTCACCTTCCGAACCCTCGCGCGGCGCGCGGCCTGCGGGGGAGGATCCGCCTCCCCCGGCCGAGAAGGGACGGCGCGGGCGTGCCCGGCGCCGTTCGGCGGCGGGCGTGCCCGCGCTGTGCATCCTGCTCGCGGGACTGTTCCTGGCGGCGGGCGCCCGGGCCGGGAAGAAGGAGGAGGCCCTGGCCAAGATCCAGGCCTTCCTGGACGAGGGGGACCTGGAGAACGCCAAGGGGCTCATCGACTTCCTGCTCCGGAAGAACCCGGGAGACGCCGACCTCCTCCGGCTGCTCGACGAGTGGAGGATCCGCAAGAGCGGGATCGGCCCGCTTCTTGAGGCCGGGGATCTCGAGAAGCCGGAGAACCGGGAGAAGCTGCGGGCGATCCTCTTCCGGGTGGTGGAGGCCACGGCGCGCGGGAACCCCGAGGAGTGGGAGGCGCTCCTCCACGCGGGGGATGACGCCCGGGCGAGGAGGATCCTCGCCCGCCTCGCCGGGGGAGGGGCGCCGGAGGACCGCCGCGTGGCCCGCGATCTCCTCGCCCGGATCGGGAAGCCGCCGCCGGCCCCGGCCCCTCCGCGACCGGTGGCGGACCTCCTCTGCGCCGCCCGGGAGGGCCCGGAGTCCTGCCTCGCCGCTCTCCGCGAGGCGGAGCGCCGCCGCCTCCGCGCCCTCGCCCCCGTCGCCCGAAAGGTCCTCGCCTCGAAGGCGTCCCCCGAGCTCCGCTTCGCGGCGGCGGGACTCCTCCTGGCGCTGGGGGAGAGCGGGCCCCGCCGGACGCTCCGCGCCGCTCTCTCCTCTCCGCGGGCCGTGGAGGCGGTGGCCGCGTTCGAGGTCCTCCTCCGGCACCCCGGGAAGGGGGAGAGACCGCTCCAGGCGTTGCTCGAGGCCGTGGAGAAGGACGAGACCATCGGCCGGGCGAAGCCCACCCTGCTCGCCCTCGGCTTCCGGGCCGTTGCCGAGGCGAGGGAGCCGGGGGCCCGCGCGCTCCTCACCTCCCACCTGGCGGAGCCGGATCTCCGGGTCGACGCCGCCCGGGCCCTCGGGGTCCTGGGGGACCCCGGGGCCGTGCCCGCCCTGCTCGACTACCTCCGGCGTCCCCCTCCCGCGGAGGAGGACGCCACGGGCGGGGGCCTGAGCTTCCTGGGGCGGACGCAGGGCCTGAAGGACGCGGCCGCCGCGGAGGAGGTGCGTCCCCTCCTGGTGGGAGCGCTGGCCCTCCTCCGGGTCACCGCCCCCCCCGCGGGGGCCGGGAAGTAGGTGCGCCGCCCACCACCCTCCCTCCTCCTCCTCGCGCTCCTCCTCCTCCTCACGCTGCCCGGCCTGGGCTCTCCGGGGTTCTGGGCGAAGGACGAGGCCCGCTACGCCCAGAGCGCCCGGGAGATGCGGCGCAGCGGCGACTACCTGGTACTCACCCTCGGCGGCGAGATCCGCCTGAAGAAGCCCCCCCTCTTCTACTGGCTCGTGGCCGGATCCCAGGCCGTCCTCGGGGAGACGGAGACCGCGGCCCGCCTTCCCGGCGCCCTGGCCGGCGTCGCCACCGCCCTCCTCGTGGCCTGGTTCGCCGGGGGTCTGGCGGGGCGCCGGGCCGGCCTCCTCGCCGGGCTCGTGTACGCGACCTCGGTGTTCGGCTTCGGGATGGCGCGCCTCGCCCACCCCGACGGCCTCCTGAACCTCTGGGTGACGGCGGCCATGGTGCTCCTCCACCGGTCCCGCCGCGAGGACTACACCCGGAAGGCTCCCCTCCTCCTGGCCTGGCTCGCCATGGGACTCGGCTTCCTCTCCAAGGGGCCCCACGGGGTGATCCTGCCCGTGCTGCTCCTCCTCGCCTATCTCCTGGTGGAGAGGGACCTCCGGGCCTTCCGGAAGACCCTGCCCCTCCGGGGCCTCCTCCTCGCCCTCGCCCCCTTCCTCCTCTGGGGCGGCGCCGTGCTCCTCCGGGAGGGACGGACGGCGGTGGACACCCTCTACCGGGAGACCGTGGGCCGCTTTTCCGGCTCCGAGAGCTTCCACCCGGAGCCCGCCTGGTTCTTCGTGCCCGTCCTCCTCGGCGGCTTCCTCCCCTGGACGCTCTGGCTCCCCGCCGTCTTCCGGCGGCGCGGGCGCCCCGCGGGAGGGCTCTGGCTCGCGGTGTGGGCGGCGGGAACCCTGGTCTTCTTCTCGATCGGCCGGAACAAGGCCACCGGCTACGTCCTCCCCGCCGTCCCTCCCCTGGCGGTGGCGGTGGGAATCGCTCTCGCGGATCTCCGGCGGGGCCGGGCGCTCCGGGTGGTGGCGGTCCTCCACCTCGCGGCGGCCGGGGTCCTCGCGGGGGCGGCGCTCGCGGGCGCCGGTCCCGCGAAGGACCTGCCGCGTCTCCCCCATCCGGGCCCCGCCTGGTGGACGGGAGGTCTCCTCCTGCTCACCCTGGCGGGCACGGGGATGCTGGCGGCGGCGGGGCGCCCGCGGGCGGCCGCGGCGCCGACCCAGGCGGGGGCGGCGGCGGGGCTCCTCTGCGGCGCCCGCCGCCGGGCCCCG
>JAOZQC010000224.1 GCA_029932425.1 Planctomycetota bacterium
TGCGGCCCGCGGATCCCACGCTCCGGGAAACGCCCCGGCCCGACGGAAGCCCGGCGCCGCGGCCCGCAGTCCGGATCGGGGACGCGGGGGGGAGGCGCCGTCCCCGGTGGTCCGGGGGGCCGGGGGTCACCGAGGCTTCCCCGGGAGACCGTCCGGGATCATCTCGCGGCGGGCGGGGAGGGGGGGCGGCCGGAGGGCCCGCGCGCCGCAGACGCCCGGCGGGAAGGTCAGCGTTTCGGCGGCGCCTTGTGCTTCGCCACCTTCTGGAAGGCCTTGCCCACCGCGCTCGTCTTGATCTTCCCTTCGAGCTTCTTCGCCACCTTGCCGTCCTTCTTCAGGACGACGACGGCCGGGGTCTTCTTGAGCTTGAACTCCCGGAAGAGGCTCTCGTTCTCCCCGCGGTCGAGCTTCACGGCGGCGAGCTGGCGCCCGTACCAGCGGACCAGGGGATGGAAGAAGGCCTCGTTCTGCAGCGCCTTGGCGGCCGGATCGTCCCGGTCCCCGGCGCTGTAGAAGTAGATGAAACCGCCCTTCTTCTCGGCCTCCATCGTCTTCCGGAACTCCTCGTAGCTCGGTGCGAAGTCGAAGGAGAGGCATTCCCCGGGGACGAAGCGGCCCTCCATGACGCCGAGCCAGTAGAAGTAGTAGGGCATGAGCTTGTCAGGGAACTCGTGGCCGATCCCCGGCTGGATGCGGCACTCCACCGTCCGGACCTTGTCCCGGAGGAGGTCCACCGTCTTCTCCGCGGCCCCGCGGTTCGGGTCCTGGGAGCCCGCCAGGGCGAGGGCCCCCATCTCCTTCTTCGCCCGCTTCGGCACCTTGCCGCCGTTGTAGCCCGCCGCGATCCAGCAGGCGCTCACGAAGGGGAGCTTCTCGTCGAACACCAGCGGCGCCAGGTTCCAGCCCCCGTTGCTGAAGCCCGCCCCGTGCAGGCGGCCCTTGCCGATGGAGAGGACCTCCATGAGGTGCCGGACGATCTCCTTCACCTTCCCGAGGTCGGAGAGGCTCCAGACCTGGCCGGTGGACTTCGGCGCGCAGACCACGAAGCCCCGGGGGGGAAGCTCCCGGAGAGCCCCCGCCATCCCCGTCTCCGTGCCTCCGGCGCCGTGGAGGATCACGATGAGGGAGTACTCCTTTCCCGGGTCGTAGTCGGAGGGAAGCACGAGCTGGAACCGGAGACCCGCATAGGTCTGCGAGGTGGATCCCGTGGGATAGGGAAGAGGGTCCCCCGCCCGGGCCGGGAAGGCGGGAAGGAGGAGGGCCGGGAGCAGGAGGAATGGGAGTAGGCGTCGCATGGTTCGCCTCCGGGCACGGCGTCGACCCCCATTCTACAGCGAGGCGACCCGCCGGCCTACGGGCGGACCCGCACCGCGAGGCGGGTCTCCCGGTAGGGCTCCACGCGGACCCGCGGCAGCCGCACCGGCCGGTAGCCCCGCACCCGCACGGTCACCGCGGGGGTGCCCGGGATCAGCGGCTCGGTCCAGAGGGCCTCGTGGATGTAGTAGAAGCCGCTGCCCTCCCCCGGGGGATCGTCCACGGCCACCGCGGCGGGGCGCCCCTTCACGGGCTCGCCGGTCTCGGCGTCCGTGAACGCGAGCCGCAGCCGGCGGCGGGGGGAGGGAGCGAGGAGGAGATCCTCGGCTCCCACCTCCACCGTCCGCCGGAACGGGAGGTAGTGCTCCTCGTAGCGGACCCCTCCGAGCAGGGTCACCCGCTCCCCGATGAGCCCCCCGATCCGGAAGGAGCCGTCCGGGGCCACCCGGCGCATGGCGAGGTCGGTGATCAGGCGCACCCCTCCTCCCGCGGGCTGGTTCCGGATCCAGCGCAGGCGCCCCGCCACCGCCCCGTCGGCCCGTTCCGCCACCCGGATCGACCCCAGGTCCCGGGACTCCCCCGGCGCCAGGTCCACGGCGGCCGCGAGCAGGGGGGCCCCGTCCCGGACCGCGTACACCTCCACCCGACCGGGCGCCACGCCTCCCGCCTGGAAGCGCCCCTCCCGGTCGGGACGCACGGTGGCGAACCAGACCTCTCCGGGCCGGTCTACGAGGGGGTTCCGGCTCCAGCGGTTCGTGAGGTAGACCGCCGTGCCCTCGAGCCGGGAGGACTCCAGCCGCCCACGCACGGAGGCTGCGGGCAGGAGGCGGATGTCGGGCACGCGGATCCCGGCCCCGGGGGCCCCGCCGGTGACTCTTCGCACCTGGTCCGGGGGGCGCCACCGGCCGGGGGGCGCCGTGGCGTCCACGATCCAGACCCGGCCGGCGGCGTAGGGGACGCCGGGCGCCGACCACCGGCCCCCCGCGTCCGTCCTCACCCGGCGCTCCCCCTCCCGCCAGCGGATCCGTACGACGACCCCCTCCCGGGGGACGCCCCCCGGGGCGAGGATCCGGCCCTCCAGGGTGAGCGCCGGCTCCAGGACCGCGGAGACCGCCCGGTCCCCGCCGGCCCGGAGATCCGCCTCCACGCGGGCCGTGGAGAGCCCCCGCCGGGTCACCGTGAGCCGGTAGCGCGCGGGCGGGAGATGGTAGATCGCCCGGCCCGAGGCCCCCGTGGGTCCCCCGCCCGCGGGCACGATGCGGAGGCGGCCGTACCGCTCGATCGAGACCCGGGCCCCGCGGATGCCGCGCCCTTCCGGGTCCGTGACCCGGACGGTGAGGACCGGCCAGTCGCGGGGCCCGGGGGGGGCCGGAGGCGGCGGAAACCGGCGGGCGCCCAGGACCCAACCGCCCGCGGCGGCCGCCCCCAGCAGCACGGAGAGGAACAGGAACCGGAGGCCGGGGCTCTTCACGGACGGGAGAGTCTAGACCGCATTCCTCATCAGGACGCACGGTTTTCGCCGGTTCTCGCCGCCCCTGGCGGTGTGGCTCCTCGTCATCGAGTGGAGGGTCGACATCCTTCGTCGCGCCCGGCCCTTTTCGACGATCTCTCGCCGAAAACAGCCTGGGGTAGATCGGGAGTTCCGCCCTCCGATGGAACCCGGTTCCTGCCATCGGCTCGGAGCCATCGCCCGCACGCCGGATGAGAAACGCGGGCCAGACACCAGGGGAGGACGGGACCCCCCGGTTTTCCGCGGGGTACCGTGCGAACCGGTGCTGCGAGCCCGGCGAAGCCGCCCGCAAGCGGAACTTCGCGGAGGAGGATCCGCCTCCCCCGGCGGAAAGAAGGACAGCGCGGGCGTGCCCGCACGGCGGGTTCGGGCGGGTTCTGAAGCGGCGGAAGGGGGACCCGCTTCGATGAGGGCCCTCCCCGGGCCGGGGGCAAATCTTGACAGTTCTGTCCGGTTTTCGCACAAAGAGGGCGGCGGCCGGCGGTTTCCGGCGCACCCGCGAGAGGATCCATGAAGATCTCTTCCCAGGAGGAATACGGACTGCGCTGCCTCCTGCAGATCGCCCGGGTGTCCGGAAGAGGGGCGGGCGCCGGGGAGGAGCGATGGGAGCGGGGCCCCGTGCCCATCAGCGAGATCGCGGTGAGGGAAGGTCTCTCCGTGGAGTACGTGGGGAAGATCCTCATGAAGCTCAGGAAGGCGGGGCTCGTGGAGTCCACGCGGGGGAAGGCGGGGGGCTATCTCCTCTCCCTGTCTCCCTCCTCCATTTCCCTCCGGCGGGTTCTCGACGCCCTCTCCGACCCCATGTACGAGCCGGACTACTGCCGCCGCTTCCGGGGCACGGAGGAGGCCTGCGTGCACCAGGCGGACTGCGGGATCCGTTCCGTGTGGGTGATGGTGAACCGCTTTCTCGCGGAGACCCTGGAACGGGTCTCCCTTGCCGATCTCGTCCGGGGCGAGGCCGGTGCTGCGGCCCGCCTCCTCGAGAGCATGCGGGAGCAGGTGGACCGCATGGCGAGGGAGGATCCGGAGGCCCTGGCCTCCTCCTCCTGACCCCCCGGCGGCGGCGCCCTCCGCGGCCCCGTGCGGGGCGGCCGGCGGCTTCCGCCCCGCACCCCCCTCGGCCCTCCTCCCGGGCCCTCAGTCCTCGACCCAGCGCTCCCACTCGGCGTAGAGGCGGGCCAGGTGGGCCTGGACGGCGGGCAGCTCGGAGCGGAGCTCCTTCAGGCGCCCGGGGTTCCGGTAGAGCCCGGGGTCCGCGAGCTCCCGGTGGATCTCCTCCAGCCGCTCCTCCCGGGCGATGATCTCCTCCTCCAGCTTCGCGAAGCGGAAGGGGTTGCGGATCCGACCCGGGCGGGAGCCGCCCTCCCTCGCCGTCGCGCGGGCCTCCCGGGAGGGGCGCGAGGCGGGATGTCCGGCCCGGCCCGGGCCCTCCGCGGGGGGTTCCCTCCTCCGCTCCCGGTGCTCGGTCCACCCGCCGGGGGTGTCGATCACCGCTCCGGGCCGGATCTCCACGATCCGCACGGCCACCGTCTCCAGGAGGTAGCGGTCGTGGGAGACCACGATCGCGGTGCCCGGAAAGCCGAGGAGAGCCGCCTCCAGGGCTTCCCGGGCGGGGATGTCGAGATGGTTCGTGGGTTCGTCGAGGAGGAGGAGGTTCGGTTTCGAGAGGAAGAGCAGGGCCAGGGCCAGGCGGGCCGCTTCCCCCCCGGAGAGGACCCCCGCGTCCTTCTCCACCTCGTCCCCCCGGAAGAGGAAGCGGGCGAGCCAGGAGCGCGCCTCCCCCCGGTCCAGACGGGGAGCCCGGGCCCGGAAGGTCTCGAGCACGGTGCGGCCGGGCTCCCCTCTCTCCGGTTCCTGGGGCAGGTACCCCACCCGGACCTTCCGGCCCCGGAGGATCCGACCCCGGGAAGGGAGGATCTCCCCCGCGAGGAGGCGGAGGAGGGTCGTCTTCCCCGCTCCGTTCGGCCCCACGACCCCCACCCGCTGCCCGGGAAGCACCCGCAGCGAGAGCCCCGAGAGGACCTCGCGGTCGCCGAAACGCACCGTCACGTCCTCGAGAAGGAGGCCGGCGGAGCCCCCCGCCGGGACGTCCCCGGGGGGGATGGCCATCCGGGGCGTTTCCGGGGGCGGGGCCTCCCGGCGCTCGAGGCGGGCGAGACGCTTCCTCCGGCCCCGGGCCACGGCCGTCCGCTGCGCCGCGATGTTCCTCCGGATGAACTCCTCCTCCTTCCGGATCCGGTCCGCCTGCCGCTCGTGGGCCCGGCGCTCCCGCTCCCTCCGCTCCTCCCGCAGGCGCTCGAACTTCGCGTAGCCGCCCGGGTAGGCGTGGAGCCTCCCGGCCTCGAGCTCGAGGATCGAGGTGACCACGCGGTCGAGGAACCACCGGTCGTGGGAGACCGCGAGCACCGTGGAGGACCCGCCGAGGAGGTGGTTCTCGAGCCACTCCACGCCGTCGAGATCGAGATGGTTGGTCGGCTCGTCGAGGATCAGGAGATCGGGCTCCCGGAGCAGGGCCCGGGCGAGGGCCACCCGGGTCTGCTGTCCCCCGGACAGGTCCGACACGTCGCGGTCCCGGGCGCCGGGGGGGACCCCGAGGCCCTCGAGCGAGGCCTCGATCCTGCGCTCGCGGTCCCAGCCTCCCCGGGCCTCGAACTCGGAGAGCAGGTTCCCGTGGCGCTCGAGGAGGACCCGCCGCTCTCCCGCGGGGAGGCTCTCCTCGCCCATCCGCTCCTCCAGGACGGCCAGTCGCGCCTCCATCTCCTCGAGGTCCGCGAAGGCGGCGCGCACCTCCTCCCGGGGCGTCCGGCCCGGCGTGAGCTCGGGCCGCTGGGGCAGGTAGACGATCCGGAGGCCCCGCGCCGCGTGCCGCGTGCCCCCGTCCGGCTCCAGGAGCCCGGCCAGGATCCGGGCCAGGGTCGTCTTGCCGCCCCCGTTGGGGCCCACGAGCCCGTAGCGGCGGCCCCGCTCCAGGGCCAGGCTCACCCCGTCGAGCACCGGTGCGCCCCGGTAGGACTTCCGGATGTCCTGCACGGAAAGGAGGGCCATGGCGGGGATTCTGGAGGCGGGGGCTTCGCCCGGGAAAGCTTTCCCCCCGCCCGGGCGGCCTGATGTACTACGGGCCTTCCGAATCCTCGCGCGGCTTGCGGTTTCGGGCGGGCGGCGAGGAGGGGGCGGCCGCGGACC
>JAOZQC010000225.1:0-3994 GCA_029932425.1 Planctomycetota bacterium
CGCGGGCGATCAGGCTCAGGGTGTCGAGGTACCCCGCGGGGGGCAGGGGGACCACGTTGTCCGGCAACCCCTCCGGGAGGCGGTCGAGGGCCTTCCGCGTGCGGGGGTGGATGGGGAAGAGCACGGGTTCCCCGAGGCGGGCGAACCCGGCGAGCACGGCGGACAGCCGCGCCGGGTGGTCCGTGTTCTCCGCCCGGTGCACGGTGGCCAGCACGTACCGCCCCGGGGTCACCCCCGCCCGCCGGAGCGGCCCCTCCCGGATCTTTTCCCGGGCGGAGAGGCAGGCGTCGAGCATGACGTCGCCCACCCGGCGCCCGCGCTCCCCGATGCCCTCCGCCTCGAGGTTCTCCATGGCCCGGGCGGTGGGGCAGAGACAGACGTCGGAGAGATGATCGGCGGCGATCCGGTTCGTCTCCTCCGGCATCGCCGGGTTCCCCGACCGGAGGCCCGCCTCCACGTGGGCGAGGGGGATGCCCGCCCGCCGGGCGGCCACCGCCCCCGCGAGCGTGGTGTCCGTGTCCCCGAAGACGAGGATCCCGTCCGGCCGCACGTCCTCCGCGGTCTCGAGGATACCGCGCACCATCGCCCCGGTGCGGGCGGCGTGTCCCCCCGATCCCACGCCGAGGTTCACGTCGGGAACGGGTACGGAGAGCTCCGTGAAGAAGGCGCCGGACAGCTCCCGGTCGTAGTGCTGTCCCGTGTGGAGCAGCACCTCCCGGAAGCGTTCCCGGATCCGGGGCGAGAGGGGCGCGGCCTTGATGAACTGGGGGCGGGCCCCCACCACGGTGAGCACGGTCCTCACGTCACCCCGCCCGCCCCGCGTAGAACGCGCGGATCGACTCGATCACGTGGTTCTGCTCCGCCTCCGTGAGCTCCGCGTACACGGGGAGGGAGAGGGTCTCCGCGGCGGCCCTCTCCGCCTCCGGGAAATCGCCTTCCCGGTATCCCAGGCCCCGGAAGCACTCCTGGAGATGGAGGGGACGGGGGTAGTAGATCGCGGTCCCGACGCCCCGGTCGGCCAGGAAGGCCTTGAACCCGTCCCGGTCCCGGCAGCGGATCACGTACTGGTTGTAGATCGGGACATGGCCGGGCGGCACCGGCGGCGGCGTCACCTCCTCCATCCCGCGGAACGCTTCGTCGTAGAGCGCGGCGTGCCGCCGCCTTCCCTCGGACCACTCGTCGAGATGGGGCAGCTTCACGGAGAGGACCGCGGCCTGGAGCGCGTCCAGCCGCGAGTTGTACCCCACCACCTCGTGGACGTAGCGGTCCCGGCCGCCGTGGGCCCGGAGGGCCCGCACCGCCGCCGCCAGGTCCTCGTCGTCCGTCACCACCATGCCCCCGTCGCCCGCCGCCCCCAGGTTCTTCGAGGGGAAGAAGCTGAAACCCGTGAGGTCCCCGAACCTTCCCGCCCGCCGCCCGTGGTACCGCGCGCCGATCGCCTGCGCGGCGTCCTCGAGGATCCGGAGGCCGCGGCGCTCCGCGATCTCCCGGATGGGATCCATGTCCGCCACCTGCCCGAAGAGGTGCACGGGCAGGATCACCTTCGTGCGCTCCGTGACCGCGTCCTCGATCCGCCCGGGATCGAGGTTGAAGGTGGCGGGGTCGATGTCCACGAACACCGGCCGCCCCCCCGCGTTCCAGACGGCCCCCGCGGTGGCGAAGAACGTGTAGGGGGTGGTGATCACCTCCTCGCCGTGCTCCACCCCCAGCGCCCGCAGCGAGAGGAGGAGCGCGTCGGTGCCCGAGGCCACGCCCACCGCGTACTTCACGCCGCAGTAGGCGGCGACGGCGGCTTCGAACTCCGCGACCCTCCGGCCCAGGATGAACGCGCAGTCCCCGAACACGGCGTCCACCGCCGCCCGCACCTCTTCCGCGATCCCCCGGTACTGCCGCGACAGGTCGAGAAGCCGGACCTCCATCACCACCTCCTGGATCTCACCGAGCGGGGCCGAGGGCGACGGGGGCCCCGTCCTCCGCCAGCGATCGCGACGCGGCCTCGAGGACCCGCACCACCGCGAGCCCGTTCCTCCCGTCGCTCCGGGGGGTCTCCCCGGTCCGGATGCACGAGAGGAAGTGCTCGCACTCGAGGCGGAGGGGCTCCGCGGAGTCCACGTGCGGGATCCAGATGTCCCCGAACCGGAGCCCGATGTAGTCGCCGAAGCTCGCGTACTCCCCCGTGGCGCGCGCCCCCTTGTCGTAGACCCGGATCTTCTCCTGGGGCTCCATGTCGTCGAAGACCGCCATCTTCCGCGATCCCACGACCGTGAACCTCCGGAGCTTGTGGGGATCGAGCCAGGAGAGCTGCACGTGCCCCATCCGGCCGTCCGGGAAGCGGAGGTTCACGAACGCCACGTCCTCGATCCCCTCCTGGAGGTAGGCGGCGCCCCGCGCGGAGACGGTGGCCGGCTCCGCGTCGAGGAGGAAGAGCATCACGGAGAGATCGTGGGGGGCGAAGGACCAGAGCGCGTTCTCGTCCTTGCGGATGATCCCCAGGTTCACGCGCTGGCTGTAGACGTAGTAGATGTCGCCGAGCTCCCCGGAGTCCACCAGGTCCTTCAGGCGGAGGACCGCGGGGTGGTGCAGGAGGAGGTGCCCCGTCATGAGGATGCGGCCGGCCGCATCCGCGGTGCGGACCAGGTCCTCCGCGTCCGCCGCCGTGAGGGCGAGCGGCTTCTCCACGTAGGTGTGCCGCCCGGAGAGGAGGGCGGCCTTCGCGAGCTCGTGGTGCGCCCGGGCCGAGGCGGAAACCACCACCGCCTCCACCTCGTCGTCCTCCAGCACGGGGGCCAGCTCCCGGGAGGTGCGGATCCCGGGGAAGAGGGTCTCCATCTTCCGGAGGCGGGCCCCGTCCAGGTCGACCACCCACTTCAGCCTGGCTTCCGGGATCGCGTGGAAGTTCCTGACGAGGTTCCGGCCCCAGTGGCCCGCCCCCACCACCGCCACGGTCGTCATCCGGCAACCTCCGCGAGGATCGACTCCATCCGCTCCATCACCGGCGCCCACCGGTGGCACGCCGCCACCCGCTCCCGGGCCGCCCGGCCCAGGGCCGCCCGCCGGGCGGGATCGAGGAGGAGGGCGGTCACCGCCTCCGCGAAGCCGGTCTCCGTCTCCGCCGTGAGCAGGTCCCGGCCCGGCCGGGCCCGGATCCCGGCCGCCGCCGCCGGGGTCGCCACCACCGGGACCCCGCAGGCCATGGCCTGGAGCACCTTGTTCTGGACTCCCCTCGCCAGCCCCAGGGGAGCCACCGCCACCGCCGCACGGCGAAGCCGGGGCGCCACCTCGGGGACGCGGCCCGTGACCGTGACCCCCGGGAAAGCGGCCAGCCTCCGGACCCTCCGCACCGGCGTCGATCCGACGATGGTAAAGGTCGCCCCGGGGACCGCCTCGCGGATTCGGGGCAGGACCCGGCGGCTGAACCACACCACCCCTTCCACGTTGGGAGGGTAGTTCATGACTCCCGTGAAGACGACGGCCCGGGGATCGACCTCCCCGGGAGGGCCGGGGGAGTATCGCTCCGTGTCCACCCCGTTCGGCAGCACCTCCGGGCGGCGTCCCGGCTCCGGCCAGGCCTCCGCCTCGCGATCGCTCGCCACCGTGACCCGGTCGTACTCCGCGAGGATGCGCCGTTCCCGGGACCGGAGCCGCCGCGCCTCCACGCGCCACGGGAGCCCCGCCGGGCCGCGGCCCGCGCGCTCCTCCCACTTCAGGGAGTCGAAGTCCACGAGGTCCATCACCCGGGGGCAGGAGAGGCCGTCCAGGTACTGGGCGGTGGTCGACGAGTAGCCCACCGCCACGTCGGGACGCACCTCGCGGGCCAGGGCCCGCACCCCCGCGAGGAGCGCCCGGGAACGGAAGACCTCCTCGGAGAAGCTCCGCCCGGTGACGAGAGCCCGGACGGCGGCGAGCCGGGAGGGCCGCCGGACGAGCCGGCATTCCTCCAGGGCCACCGGAGGCTCCCCCGGGGTCCCGGGGTCGTCGTCCAGGGCGGCGAGCC
>JAOZQC010000225.1:4004-6006 GCA_029932425.1 Planctomycetota bacterium
AGCGCAGGGACCGGATGCGATCCCCGCGATCGGCGGGCCAGGGACGCCGGTGGGCCACGAACAGCACCTTCATCCCCTACCCCAGCCCCCGGACGAGCCACGGTCCCAGGCGGTTCGCGAGCCACAGGGGCAGCCGCCTCCACGCCGCGATCCTCCGGGCGTAGCGAGGGTTCCCGGGAGTCGGCTCGCCCCGTGCGGAGTCCCGGACGAGCCGCACCCGGTAGTCCAGGGGGATCTCCTCGAGCCCCCACTGCTTCTTGAAGCGCCAGCTCCCCGTTCCCCGCCGGGAACGCCCGAAATCGAACCGCGTGCACCCCCGCTCCCGGGCCCAGCGCATGAGCTGGTAGTAGAGCACGTGGTTCACGTTCCGCCGGTAGAGGTCCTTCCGGGCCCCCACGTAGTAGGGGGCCACCTCGCCCCGGAACAGGAAGGCGATCACGGAGGCCGCGACCGCGCCGCCCGGGCCCTCGCGCAGGGTGAACAGAACGCAGCGGTCCCCGAACTCGCGGGCCAGGATCGAGAACCAGCGCCGGGGAAAGACGGGGCTCCCGTGATCGCGGTAGGAGAGGCAGAGGAGCCGGTAGAAGTCCGGCAGGGCCCCCCAGCCCACCTCCGGTTCGAAGCCGCGGCCCAACCCCACCCGGATCCGGCGGCGGGTCTCCCGGGGGATCCGGGAGAGAAGCTCCTCGTCGGTGCCCGGGATCGGTCCCGCGAAGGTCACCCGGTCCCGCTCCTCCCGCCAGTCCCGCGGGCCTCCCTCCCGGCACCGGAGGACCAGGGACCCCACGCCCCGCCGCCTTGCGATCCGCTCCGCCTCCCGGAGCAGGGCGCTCTCCGCCTCCGGCGAGTCCGCGAGGGGCCCGCCGTACACGCCGAAGGGCACGGAGACCAGGCGGCGCCCGAAGAGGACGCTCCGCACGAGTCCCAGGGGCAAAACGCCCGCGATCTCCCCGTCCCTCCTCGCCACCAGGTCCAGCACCTCGTACCCGAAGCAACGCCCGGCGGCCCGGCCGAAGGCGGAGAGGTGGCAGAACGTGCCCCGGGGGTGGTTCGCCACGTAGCGGTCCCGGACGGCGGGGTCGCCGGCCCGCTCCACCTCGAGAGGTGCGCGGCCCCCCCGAAAGCCGCCGGACCCGGCCGGGGTCGGAGCCCGGGCGTCCGCGAAGGTCCGGGATGCCTGTGACGTGCCCATCACCCCCACCACCCCCCGGAACCGGGATCAGTTGTACGGATAGTAGTAGTAGTCCTTGAGCACGGGATGCAGGTGGGTGAGCACCGTGCCCAGGACCTTCACCCGGGCCTTGCCGAGGAGGGCCACCGCCTCGCGGACCACCTCGCGGGGGGTGGATCTCATCTTCACGGCCAGGATCGCCCCGTCGCACCGCGACCCCACCACCGCCGCGTCGGTGAGCGAGACGATGGGCGGGGTGTCCAGGATCACCCAGGCGAAGTCGCGGGAGAGGCGGGTGAGGAGGTCCTCCATCTTCTTGCCGGAGAGCAGCTCGGTGGGATTGCCGGGCAGCCGGCCCGCCGTGAGCACCGTGAGATTGGGCAGGCGGAACCGCTGCAGCACCACCTCCAGCATGACGCTCCCCGTGAGGTAGTCGGCGAGGCCCCGCTGGTTGTCGAGGCCCATGAGCCGGTGGACGGACGGTTTCCGGAGATCGGCGTCCACCACCGCGATCCGCGCCTCCTTGTCGTCGGCCAGGGTGATGGCCAGGTTCAGGGCGGTGACCGTCTTCCCCTCCCCGGGAATGGACGAGGTCACCGCGATGGTCCGCGGGGGATCCTCCGCGTCGAGCCCGATCAGGTTCGTGCGGAGGGTCCGGTACTGCTCGCTGATGGGGCTCATCCGGTCGAACCAGGCCACCAGGTGGGGATCCACCTCGCCGTCGCCGTCCGTGAGGACCGCCGGGTCCTCCCCCGCCTTCCGGAGGAGCTTCACCCTCTCCTTCTCGGCCTTCTTCAGGGCTTCGAACATCTTGCCCATCGAACACCGTCC
>JAOZQC010000226.1 GCA_029932425.1 Planctomycetota bacterium
AAGGACCTCGCCGCGGGGGCCGGCGATGACGGACCCCCCGGTGAAGGTGAGGTCGCGCTCCGTACCCACGCGGTTGGCGGTGACCACGTAGAAGCCGTTCACGAGCGCGTGGACGGGCACCGCCCGCTGGGCGAGGTCCGGCAGCACCAGGTTCGACGGGTGACAGACCACGTCCGCGCCCTGGAGCGCCAGGGCGCGCCACACCTCGGGGAAGACCCAGTCGAAGCAGACGAGGATCCCCACCTTCACGTCCCCCACGGGGAACACCCGGGGGGGGCGGTCCCCCGGCCGGAAGAGGTCCGGCTCGTCGGAGAAGAGGTGGATCTTGCGGTAGGAGCCGGCGAGCCCCTCCGGCCCCACCAGCACCGCGGTGTTGTAGAGATCCCCGCCGTCCCGCTCCGGGAGCCCCGCCACCAGGTGCACGTTCCGCTCCCGGGCCGTCCGGGCGAGGTGGTCCACGAACCGGCTCTCCCCGAGCGGTTCCGCCGCGGCCCGGGCCTCCTCCGGGGAGGCGAAGCGGTAGCCGGAGCTCGCGAGCTCCGGGAGGACCACCAGGTCCGCCTCCGTGAAGGCGGGGGCCAGGCGGTCGATCGCCCGCAGGTTTTCGTCCAGGTCCCCGAGGACGGGGGCGAACTGCGCGTAGCCGATCTTCATGCTCTCCTCCTTCCGGGGGCCGGGCGCCGCGGGGCCCGGTCCGTCCGTCCCCGGCCCGGGATCAGGACCGGCGCTCCTCCCGGGCCCGGGTCCGCCACATGTAGTCCGGATCGATGCGGGGCTCGAGGTCTCCGTACTCCTTCATCAGCCGGATCTTCCGCCGCAGGTGGTCGGGGAGGCGCTCGTCGTAGATGAAGGTGGTCTCCCGGTGGCCGGAGAGGGCCAGGATCTCCGTCTTCCCCTCGGCGAGGAGCGCCAGGAGGCGGCGGGTGTTCGCGATCTCGCTCTCCACCATCTCCGCGAGCCGCGCGCGGTGGCGCTCCCGCGCCGCGTCGGTCCCCGCCCGGAGATACCCGTGCACGTTCGCGATCCAGGCCGCCACGTTCCGCCGGGTGACCATGAAGCACCGCAGGGCGGCGAGGCGGTCCGCGAGGTCCGCGAGGACCGGGTGTTCCCGCCCCTCGAGCCGCCCGAGCGCCCGGTCGAGCGGGGGCAGGGCGTTCCCGTCGATGCGCCGCACCGTCTTCGCGGCGAGCGCGGGGGTCATGAGGGTGAAGAGCACGTCCCGGGCCAGGTCCACGCGGTGGGGGTTGTGGTGGGTGGCGAGGAGGTGCTCCTCGTAGTACGCGCGCTCCTTCTCCGGGATCGCGTCGATGTCCGGCACCAGCGGCCGCGTGAGGATCCGGTACCAGACGCCCCACGAGAAGTAGAGGGGGTTCGGCATGAAGCCGCGGACCGCCTCCTCCGCCCCCCGCCAGGCCTCGACGAGGACGGGCGCCTCTTCCCCCGCATGCGCCTCGGCGATCTCCCGGAGCGTGGCCTCGAGGTCGAGGTCCGGGTCGAAGAGGAACCGCCGGGTCACCTCCGCGTTCACGTCGAGGGGCACGGCGGCCGGCGGGGCCAGGCCCCCGAGGTGAGCGAGATACCGGGCGCCGCCCCGGAAGAGGGCGGAGAGCTTCTCGAACGTGAGCCGCGGCGCGGGAACGTGGAGGAGCGGCTCGAAGTTGTTCACGGGCCCGTGGGCGTGCAGCACGTGGGTCCGGGCGCCCCGGCGGGCCAGGCGGCGGATCTCCTCCCCCTCCTCCGGCTTGAACTCGTGGTTGTAGAGGGTGAAGGGGCCGATCTCGCAGTCCGGGTAGGCGGGGTGGCCGTACGGGGAGTCCCAGCCCGCGGCCAGGAGGGTCGCGGCCTCCACGTCGAGCCCCCGTCCGAGCCCCCGCATCACCTCCTCCCGCTCCGGCCCGAAGGGCTCCAGCCGCGTGGCCACCCGGAAGGAGGGGTTCACCTCCCGGCCCGCCTCGAGGAGGAGCCGGAGGAAGCCGGTGACGTTCCTCGCCGCCGCCCGCGCCACCGCGTCCTCCTCCGACCACTCCCGCACGAGGTAGGCGCTGCCGTTGGCCCCCACGTAGAGGGAGCGCGTGTGCTCGAAGCCCGCCCCGCTGTCGTTCGACCACACCGACAGCAGGCCGATCTCCGGTACCGCCCGGAGCAGCTCCCGCACGAGCTCCCGGTAGTGCCTTTGCACCAGGGGATGGGAGACGGCCAGGTTGTAGCGGGGCTGGAAGCTCCGGAAGGGGTGGTCCACGCGGCAGCCGCGCAGCTCGGGGTACTTGGCGAGGAGGCTCTCCGGCACCGACCGCGGCTCGAAGACGGTGAGGGAGGGGACGAGGCCGTACCGGGCGGCGAGGGCCGCGTTCTCCTCGAGCCTCTCCAGGTTTGCGCGGAGGTACTCCGCGGGGTAGGTGCCCCGGTTCAGGAAGCTCGTCACGAACTGGTCGAGGGCGGGGCAGTAGGTGTAGAAGCGCGGGTACACCTCGCCGGGGACCCCCTCCTCCGCGGGCTCGGGCGCGGCCAGGCTGTTCACCTCCAGGTGGGTGAACCCGGCGCGGGCCATGGCCCGGACGTACGCCTCCCGGTCCATTCCCCGGATCGTGCGCCCCGACTGGGCGAAGTAGAGGTCGAAGACCGGGCGCCGCCCGAGGAAGGCGGGCCGGAAGACGCGCCGCTCCCGGAACCGGGCCAGGGGTTCCCCGGACCGGGTGTCCGCGAGCCAGGAGAAGAAGGCGAAGAGGTGGTGCGCCCGGCCCGCGGAGAGGATCGCCCGGCCGTCCCGCCCCACCCGGAAGGAAAGGCCCGCCGCGGCGCCCGGTCCCCCCTTCACCGCGATCGCGAGGTCTCCCCCCCGACCGCCTCTCCGGA
The DNA here is from genome assembly GCA_029932425.1 of Planctomycetota bacterium. Lineage (GTDB taxonomy): Bacteria > Planctomycetota > JAJSAM01 > JAJSAM01 > JAJSAM01 > JAOZQC01. Next base: position 2,854 of record JAOZQC010000226.1, read on the forward strand.
TCCGGCAGCGGGGGGCGAACCGCGCCCGGATCTCCTCCGCCGTGGTCTCGCAGACGGGAGGGGCCCCGTCGGGGAGGTCGATCGTCTCGAGTCCGGCCAGGAAGCTCCCGAGGGTGGTCATCGCTCCTCCGTGACCCGCAGGGTCTTGAAGTCGAGAATCCGTCGCGTCCGCCCGTCCGTGAGGGTGATCACCCCCGAGCCCGCCCGGCTTCGCAGGAAGGGCCCCCGGAAGAGCCACTCCGCCGGGAAGGGCGCCGGTCCCGGGGTGATGCGCGCCCGCTCCCCGGGGGAGAGGGAGAGGATCCTCTTCCGGAAGGCCTCGAAGGATCGCTCCTCCGGGCGCCTCACCACGAGGAGGAAGTCCGCCCGCGCCCCGTCGCAGCGGAAGAGATCGTGGTCCCCCCGGCGGATCCACCGGCCGGGCGTCGAGGCGCGGAGGGCCAGGTAGAAGTCCCCGTCGCGGCCGAACCAGAAGCCGCCCTCCTCGGTCCGCTCCAGGCAGTGCGGCCAGTAGAGGGTGACGAAGGGGAACCTCGCCCCGGGGGGCACCCGGTAGCGGGCGAGGAGCCGGTTCTTCTCCTGGCGGATCCGCTCGTAGGGCGAGGCGGAGACGAGCTTCTCCGGGTCCGCGTAGCTCCCCTTCTGGAGGGTGATGGTCCGGGTGAGGTCGTGGATCTCCTCGGGGAAGAACATGCCGAGCTCCCGGGCGGAGACGGAAGGGTGCACGGTGAACAGCGTGGAGTTCTCCGCGGATCCGATCCAGGTCACGTCCCAGGTGTGCTGCTGGATCGGCTGGAGGATCCCCCCCTGGAGGGAGCCCAGGCCGTAGAGGGGGGTCAGGTAGTCCGTCTTGTAAACGGGGGGGGAGAGCTCCCGGCCGAAGCGGATCACGTTGCGGACGCGCTTTCGCTCGGTGTGGACGAAGGCGCGGTCGCGCCGGTTGGCGATGGGGGCCAGGACGGGGGGAGGCCGGTAGCGGGACAGGGCGGCGAGGGCGGCCCAGCCGTGGGGCCTTTCGGGCCGGGGGATGCCCCCCGCGTAGAGCCAGTGGTAGACGGCCGCCGCGGTGACCGCGCGCTCCACCTCCTTCCCGAGGATCCGGCTGTGCCCCCCGCACCATGCGCCGCGGAGGGACTCCGCGAAGTAGTCGGCGAGGAGGAGGTCGAGCATGAGCCCCGCCATGCGCCGCACCTCGGGATCCCGGGCGAAGTCGTGGAGGAGCAGCATGGGGGTCACGTACATGAAGTAGTAGTGGGGCGAGTCGAACTCCCCCTGGCCCGCGGTGGCCGCGAGCCTCGCCCAGTGCAGCAGCCAGCGCTTCGCCTCCGCGTGGTTCTCCCGCGTGCTCCTCCCCGTGTACCAGCGGGAGGCGGGGGTCTCCGGCCAGGTCTCCGCGGCGAGGAGGAGGGCCGTGTAGTGCATGGTCCAGTGGTTCTCGGTGTCGCCCCGGTACACCGGGTTCCCCGTGAGGACCTCGCGGATCCGGGCCGTGACCTCCGGGGGGAGGCGGTCGCGGGCCTCGAGGGCGAAGGCCGTGAGCGGCAGGGAGAAGAACATGGAGTGTTTCGGGTGCTCCAGCTCCGCGAGGACGCGCCGCCAGAGCGAGGCGTCCGCCTTCCCGGCGCGCACGAGGACCGCCGCCCGGAACCAGCCCGGCCACTTCCTCGCGGGGGGCGGGGGCAGGTCCCGGAAGTACGCGAGGAGCTCCTTCCGCCGCTCCTCGAAACCGGGCGTCGTCTCCGGGAGCGGTCCGGAGGGAGGGGCCGGGAGGGGAGGGAGGACAAGGCTCCCGGGCTCGCCGGAGGGGCCGTCCCGGGGCACCCGGGCGAGCCGGGCGAAGCCGAGGTCGGGGACGAGGGCGTGCGCGAAGCCCAGGCGGCGCCAGGATCGGCCGTGGTCGGGGCTCTCGAAGACCCCGTCGTTGCCGGAGATCACGACGCGGCCCGGCACGTCGGGATCCACCGCGATCCCGTAGACGAAGAAGTGGTCGGGGAGTCCCCGGCGGCTCAACCCGGACCCGCCGCCCTCCTCGCGCCGCCAGATCCCTCCCATGGTCCCGCACAGGACGCGGCCCCTCTCCAGGGCCGCGCAGAACGTCACGTCCGGGGTCCCCTCCACCCGGGCGAAGGTCCGGCCGCCGTCCCGGGACTCGAGCAGGCCCCGGCCGTCCGTGGCGAGGTAGATCCGGGCGGGATCCTCCGGGTCCTGGAGGAGGCGTCGCACGGAGACCCCGGTGAGGACGGCGGTGAAGGTCTTCCCTCCGTCGCGGGACACGAAGAGACCGCGGTCGCTCGCCACCCGGAGCGTGTCCGGGTCGGCCTCGTCCTGCCGGACGTCGGTGCAGAACCGGAAGAGATCTCCGGAAGGGAGCCTCGTCCACCGCGTGCCGCCGTCGGGGGTGGTGAAGACCCCGTAGGCGGTGGCCGCGTAGGCCCGGCGGGGATCGCGGCGGTCGATGCAGACCTTCTGGACCTCGGTCACCTCGATGCCCCCGGTGAGGCGGAAGCTCCGTCCCCCGTCGCGGCTCACCATGACCCCGTTGCCGCAGGCGAGGTAGATCCACCGCCCGGTGGGATCCACGGCGGCGGAGCTGGCGATGAGCTCGCGCCAGGTGACGCACCGGAAGGTCCTTCCCCCGTCGGCGGAGACGTGGAGGCCGGAGGCCCGCTCCCCCCGCCCCACGGTGTAGCCGTGGTAGAAGTAGACGGGCACGAGGAGGGAGGCGCGCGCCTCCGGGGGAGTGGGGAGGGGCGCCGGGGAGGGGGAGGGGCGGAAGCAGCCGGGGAGGAGGAGCGCGAGGAGGAGGGGCAGCGTCTTCAGGGTTCGATCCATGGGTTCTCCCGGGCCGGCACGCGCGCCCTCGCCCGTGCCCCGGGGAGGTTTCGGGTGACGGACATGGCCCGCTCCCTCGGCCCGCCCCGGTCCGCGGCCATTATCCCGCGCAAGCCCGCCGGCGCCCGGTTCTGCCGGGGGTCGGACCGGACCCGCCCCGCCGGTGAGCCTCGGGCGAGGGCCGGCGGCGGGAGTCCGGGCGGATCGGGACGAGGATGGGGCCGCCCCCGCCGGGGGGGCTCGACGGGGGGGCAGGGGGGCCGCGGGTTCCGGGAGGCGTCAGGGAGAGATCCCCGGGGGGCCGCGCAGCCGGCGCCGC
>JAOZQC010000227.1 GCA_029932425.1 Planctomycetota bacterium
GAGCCTTCTTCTTCGCGGGTGCCTTCTTCCTGGCCGGAGCCTTCTTCTTGGCGGGCGCCTTCTTCCTGGCCGGGGCCTTCTTCTTCGCGGGAGCCTTCTTCTTGGCGGGAGCCTTCTTCTTGGCCGGAGCCTTCTTCTTGGCGGGCGCCTTCTTCTTGGCCGGTGCCTTCTTCTTGGCGGGTGCCTTCTTCTTCGCAGGCATCAGTGATTCCTCCCAGATCCTATGGACGGATGACCGGCCACGCTGCCGGCAACGTACTGATCACCGATATATATCGGTCGTTGGATTCGATTCCTTCAATCGGTGCAGGAAATGTACTCTGGACCTTCCGGATCTTCGCGCGGCTCGCGGATTCGGCGGCAAGGCGCCCGCCGCCGGGCGGCGGGGGGAGCGGCCGCATACCGCGGCCGGCGGGGGAGGATTCGCCTCCCCCGGCGAAAGGGGACGGCGCGGGCGTGCCCGTGGATCGAGCTGCGGATCACGGGCGCCGGGCCCGGGGATCAGTCCCGGGAACCGGCCTCGACCCAGGCCAGGTAGTCCGGATTCCCGCCCGTCACGGGAAGGACGACGATCTCGGGACACTCGTAGGAGTGCCATCCCCGCACCCGCCGGACGAACTCCTCCACGCGGTCGTCGCTCACCTTCGCGATGAGCAGGGACTCCTCGTCCGCCTGGACGCGACCCTCCCAGCGGTAGTGGCTCGTCACGCCGCGGACGAGGTTGATGCAGGCGGCGAGGTCCGCTTCCACGGCCCGGCGGGCGAGTCCGCCCGCCTCTTCGGGGGGGGCGGTGATGAGCACGACCTTCATGCGCTTCCTCCTCGGATCAGCGGCCCGGGCGGGTGACGCTTCCGTCCGAGAGATGGAGGAGGTGGATCCTCCCGGCTCGGGTGAAGGTCACCGTGGATCCGTCGGGCGAGACCTCGGGAGCACGATCGCCCGCGTGGTCCCGGGTGAGGGGCGCCGCCTCCCCGGTGGAGAGGTCGAGAAGAAAGAGATCCTCCCGGCCGGGGTCTCCGGCGCTCACCACGAGGGCCGAGCCGTCGGGAACCCACACCGCTTCCACGGCGGGGCCCGCTTCCTCGCCTCCCGCAGGGCGGATTTCGCCGGTGGCCGGTCGCCAGAGGAGAACGCGGCCGTTCTCCACGAAGGCCAGCCGGGTGCCGTCCGGGGAGAGCCGGCCGTCGAGGGGGAAGGCCGTGCCGCCCGGAGAGAGCGCGCGGAGGGCGGGAGCTTCCGGGACGGCGACCTTCAGGATCACGCTCCGCGCGGTTCGCCCGTGGGGGTAGTGGGCGCGGAGCCGGTAGAAGTAGGTCTCTCCGGGCAGCAGGGCGTCCGCTCCCTCCCCCCCCCGGTCGACGTACTCCGTGGCCCCGGGGGCCAGCTCGTACTCCCGGTACTTCCTCCGCCCGCGCCGCCGCCGCTCCATCACGAGGCGCCTGGCGTCGGGAAAGGCGCCGTCGAACGCCACGGTCACCGCTTCGGGGGTGGCGGAGACGAGGGTGAGGAAGGGCCCGCGGTGGAGATCGTACTCGTGGGCCCCGTGGCATCCCCCGAGCCCGAGCGCGGCCGGGAGGATGAGGGAGATGAGGATGCGAAGTTTCATGGCCGCATTCTACCGATCCCGGGGGGCGAAGCAATCCGGGCGGGGTCCCCGCGGGCTCAGGCGCTCTTTCTCGCCCGCACGAGGACGGGTCGGAGCAGCTCGTAGAAGCGCTTGTGGTTGCGGATCGTCAGCGTGAGGTCGGTCACCTCCTCGGCGGCGAACCCGTGATCCTCGCACCAGTCGAGGAGGATGCGGCGTCCGTCGCGCTCCGCCTCGCAGAGCCATCGCTCCCGGGGGGAGAACTCCTCGCGCCACGTGAACGGTACGGTGAGGAGGAGGAGGCCTTCCGCCCGGAGCGCGCGGGAAGCCCGGTCCAGGAACAGGCGGGGATCCCGGACCCGATCCAGGAGGTTCGCGGCCAGGACCGCGTCCGCCACCCCCGGGGGGAGGGGCAGGGCTCCCGCGTCCCCGCACACGAACTCGACGTTTTCCCGCACCACCCCGGTGGCGTCGAGATCCACGTATCGCCCCCGGTCGCCCTCGTCCTTCAGGTGGAACGCCACCCGGCCCGACCGGGCGATCTCCCGGGCGCGCTTCACGGTCTCGAACGAGCGCTCGATCCCGAGGACGAAACCCGCCCGGCCCGCGAGATCGAAGGTCGTGCGGCCCACGTTGCATCCCAGGTCGAGGACGACGCCCCGCACGGGCTGGGCCGCGATCTCCGGGAAGTAGTTCCCGCGGATGCCCCCTTCCTCCCCGGCCAGCTCGGGGGAGAGATCGGCGTAGTGGGTCCAGAGGTAGGCCTGCAGGAGGTCGGGCCGGTCGTAAGAGGTGCGGATCGGCTCCGGGTCGAGGACGGCGACGCCCTCGATCACGGGATACCGCCTCGGGCAGGCCGGGCAGCGGAAGTGCCCGGAGAGGATGTCCCCGTCGATCTCCCGCTCCACGAGGAGCTCGAGGGGAGCGGGCTCCCCGCGCTCCCAGGTGCAGACGGGGCATGTGAAGGAGAAGCGTTCGGTGAGTTCTCGGCGCATGGCGTTCCCGTGGCGGCGGCCCGATTGTACGGGATGCGGCCCGTCCGGCGCCAGGGCCGGGCGGGACCGCCCTTCCCGGAAGGCTCCGCGCCCGCCGAAACAAGCCAGGTGGGAAATAAGTGGCCCCATCCCCTCGCCCCTGCTACGTTCGCCGCGCCGTGCGGTGAGGGGCGTCCTTTCTGGCTGAGTCCGAAACCCTGGGGCGTGAGATGCGTCCGGCCGATCGGGACGATCGGAAGCTGGGGTTGTACCTCAGGTATTCCGCGGCGGGCATGCAGCTCTGCCTGCTCGGCGGCCTGGGGGCGTTGCTCGGGTGGTGGCTGGACGGCAAGGCGGGAACGAGCCCCGTCCTCCTGATCCTCGGCGTCTTCCTCGGCTTCGGAGCCGGCATCTACACCCTCTACCAGGAGCTCTTCGGCCGGAGACGATGAACCCTCCAAGGGCAGCGATTGGCATCCTGGTCCTCTTCCTCCTCACGGCCGCGGGCGTCGCCTACGTCCTGGGGCGGGAGGGGGTCTCGGGGCCGGCGCTGGCCGGGCTGCTCCTGGGGGCCGCGCTGGGAGGAGCGAACCTCCTCCTGGAGTCGCTGTCCCTGGGGTGGGCCCTCGGGAAGAAGCCGTCCGCGACGCTCGTGGTGTCGCTCGTCGGTTTCGGCCTGAGACTGGTCGTGGTGTGTGTGCTGACCCTGGTGTTCGCCGGGACGGCGGGAGTGGACGCGGTCACGTTCGCCCTCACCTACGTGGCCTCGTTCTTCCTGTTCCTCGGCATCCTGATCTGGGCCGTGAGCCGGTGGCAGGGCAAGGCCGTATCCCCGCGGGAGGGGACGGAATGAGCGGTATGCTGGTGCTGGCGTCCAACGACATCATGAGCCACCTCGCCCCGCGCTACGAGTGGCACCTGCCGGGGCTCCACCCCGTGATCCACCCGGGCGAGCACAGCGGTTTCACCGTAGATCTCGCCGCCTTCAACCACTGGGTCCAGCAGCTCACGGGGATCAATCCCGACGTCACCACCCACGTGGTCATGATGGGGTTCGCGGCTCTCCTCTGCCTCTTCTTCTTCCTGCCCGTGGCCCGGAGCTTCGTGATGGTGCCCCGGGGCCTCCGGAACTTCCTGGAGCCGGTGCTCCTCTACGTCCGGGACGAGATGGTCTATCCCTGGATGGGGGAGGAGGACGGGAGGAAGTTCCTTCCCTACATCTGGACGCTCTTCTTCTTCATCCTCGCCTGCAACCTGATCGGGCTGCTCCCCGCTCCGTTCGGCGTCACCGCCACCGGGAACTTCAACGTCACCGGGGCCCTGGCGGTCATGTCGCTGCTCGTGGGGATCATCGGGGGGATGGTGAAGAAGGGGGGAGGGAAGTTCTGGGTGGGGCTCGTGCCCCACGGAGTGCCGGGGTACCTCTGGCCGCTCGTCTTCTTCATCGAGGTGGCGGGTCTCCTCACCCGGCACGTGGCCCTCATGGTTCGTCTGTTCGCGAACATGACGGGAGGGCACGCGATCCTGGCCGTGCTCGCCATGTGGACCACCCTCATGCCGGCCCTGCTGCCGGTGAGGCTCCTGCAGATCCTGGGTTCCACGGGCATGATCTGCTTCGAGATCCTCATCGCCTTGATCCAGGCGTACATCTTCGCGATCCTCTCCGCGATCTACATCGGACTGGCGCTCGCGGAGGAGCATTGAGAGAACCCTCAGGAAAGGGCAATCACAGCCATCGGGAGGTAACGGATCCATGGAGTTCCTGCTAGAGATGAGTGCGGAGTGGGGCGTTGCTCTGGGCGTGGCCGGCGCGGCCATCGGGGCCGGCATCGCGGCGATCGCCGCGGGCATCGGCATCTCGCGCATCGCCGCCTCCGCGGTGGAGTCGGTGGCGCGCCAGCCCGAGGCGGCGGGCGACATCCGGGGCGTGACGATCATCACCGCGGCCTTCATCGAGGGCGTGTGCCTGTTCGCGGTGGTGATCTGCCTGCTCGTGGGCTTCATCGGGCTGCCGGGCCTGGTCGAGACCATCACGAAGGCGGCCGGCGGATAGCCCCCGTCCGCCGCGGGACCGGGGCCCCGCCGCCCGCGCGGCCGGGGTCCCCAACCACATGGAGTGAGGGATGGCCGATCCTGGCACAATCCTGGCGATTCTCCCCGTCCTCGCCGCGGAGGGAGGGCACGAGCCGGGCATCGCCGAGCCCATGCTCTCCCACTGGCTCTGGACGTGGGTGGTCTTCGCCATCGTCTTCTTCATCCTGAAGAAGTTCGCCTGGAAGCCGCTTCGGGAGCAGCTCGAGACCCGGGAGCGGCGGATCCGGGAGACCGTGGAAAAGGCGGAGAAGCTGAAGTCCGAGGCGGAGGTCCTTCTCGAGAAGCACCGCGAGATGATGGACCGGTCCCGGGCGGACGCCCAGCAGATCCTCGCCGAGGGCCGCGAGGCGGCCGAGCGCGTCCAGAAGGAAGCACAGAAACTGGGCCAGGAGGAGGCGCAGCTCCTCCTCGAGCGGGCCCGCCGGGAGATCGACCTCGAGAAGAGGAAGGCGCTGGACGAGATCCGGCGGGAGACCGTGGATCTCACCCTCACCGCCGCGTCCCGGCTTCTCCAGCGCTCGCTCCTCGACGAGGATCACCGCCGTCTCACCGCGGAGGTGATCGAGGAGCTGGACCGCATGCCCGGAGAGGGATGATCGCATGGCCCTGAACGTGAGCATCACCGCCGCCCGGCCGTACGCCGCGGCGTTGATCGACATCGGCAAGGAGACCGGGACCCTGCCCCGGATCCACGACGAGCTGATGGCGCTCGCGAAGGTCTACGACGAGGATCCCGAGTTCCGGGCGTTCTTCACCTCGCCCCGGCTGGATCCCGACGAGAAGTTCCGGGTGCTCCGCAAGGCGCTGGGGGAGGAGTTCTCCCGGCCGGTCCTGGGGCTGCTGGCGGTGCTGATCCGCAAGGGCCGGGAGCTTCTGCTGGATAACGTGGCGGACCAGTTCGCGCGGTTCAAGGATCTCGCGGAGGGCAAGGTCCACATCCACGTCCGGACCGCCCAGCCGCTCTCCCAGGGGGAGAAGGACGCCATCCGGGAGAAGGTGGAGGCGAGGACGGGCAAGACCGCCTTGCTCCACGAGAAGGTGGATCCGTCTCTCATCGGCGGCACCGTGGTGCGCGTGGGGGACGTGGTGGTGGACGGCAGCCTGAAGAGGAAGCTGTCCGCCCTGCGGAAGGACCTTCTCGCGAAGGAGAAGCTCTACTAGTCCAAACGGGAGTTCGAACGATGCAGATCCGCCCGGAGGAGATCACCTCGGTCCTGAAGAGGGAGATCGAGGGATTCGAGGACCATCTGCAGATGGACGAGGTCGGCACCGTCCTGGAGGTCGGTGACGGCATCGCCCGCGTCTACGGCCTCGAGAAGTGCATGGCCAACGAGATGGTCCAGTTCG
>JAOZQC010000228.1 GCA_029932425.1 Planctomycetota bacterium
GTCCGTGGCGTCCACGAAGGTCCCGCTCCCCTGGTTCAGGAGGATCCGGGTGGCGCTGGCCCGGGCGCCGTCGGCGTCCTTCAACTGCTCGGTCCCCGTGAGGAGGAGGTCCTCGTCCCCGTCTCCGTCCACGTCGGCGACGAGGACGGCGGACCCCTGGAACATCACGCCCGAGCCGTCCACGGCCACGGAGGGAAGCGGCGCCGAGGCCGGCTTCGAGAAGGATCCATCGTCACTGCCGAGCAGGATCCGGGTCCGGGTCGTGTAGTGCTTGTTGCCGGGGGCGGAGGGATCGAAGTACCACATCTTCCGGTCGGTGATGATGACCAGGTCCTCGTAGGAGTCCCCGTCCAGGTCGCCGAAGGCCAGCGCGTGACCGCTCCAGTCGTCCCAGCTCGAGGGACTGGGCATCAGGTCCTTGGTCTTGTTCGTGAAGTTCCCGTTCCCGTCGTTCAGGAGGATCCGGGTCAGGCTCGCGGACCCCGTCTTCGTGGCGTTGATGTACTCCGGCTCGCCGAAGGTCCGCGCGTCGTCGGACTCGGTGGTGAGGACGATGTCGAGGTCGCCGTCCTGGTCCACGTCCGCGAGGATCACGTGTTCCCCGGCCAGGAGGTCGCCGTCCGCGGGATCCGGGAGGGCGGTGTCGCTCGTGTTGGTGAACACTCCGCTCCCGTTGTTCACGAGCACCCGGGTGGCGCTCATGAGGTCGATCGAGCTGGTGGGCGGATACACCAGGGAGAACCGCCGCACGGTGGGGTACCAGGCGTAGCTCGACGCGTCCGAGTAGACGGTGACGCCGGGCTGCTTGGCGCGGGTGAGAAGGAGGTCCAGGTCGTCGTCCCCGTCGATGTCACCCAGCGCCACGGACTCCCCCTGGAAGAGATCCGCCCCGTTCTTCCTCACGGAGGGCAGGGCGGTGTCGGTGATCTGGGTGAACTTGCCGGACCCGTCGTTCCGGAAGATCCGGGTGGAGGAGTAGGGGATGTTGTAGGCGTCCGTGCCGGGGGACCCCCCGTAGTGGGTCTTGCCGGGGTTGTTGAAGGGGGCCTTCCCCGTCACCGCGTCCTTGTTCGACGCCAGGACCAGGTCGAGATCGCCGTCCCCGTCGAGATCGCCCAGGGCGAGGGAGGTGCCGTTCAGGTAGTCCCCGTTCTTGGAGCCGGTGGTGGCGGGGAGGTTCACGGCGCTCTTGTCGGAGAAGTGCCCGGTCCCGTCGTTCTGGAGGAGCTTCAGCAGCTTCTCGAAGGTGTTCTCCGTCTCCCGGGCGATGAGGAAGTCGGGCGCCCCGTCTCCGTCCACGTCGCCCACCGCGATGCCCAGCCCCCGGAACAGGCTGGCGAAGCTCGCGGCCGGGATCCGGCCCTCGCTCTCGTTCGCGAAGGACCCCGAGTTGAACTCGTAAGCGTCGTTCTTCACCGTCTCCTGGCCGAAGCGGTCCACGAGCCGGATGGGGACGGTCCCCGCGGCGTGGGCGGGGGTGGTGAAGCGCAGGCCGGGCGGCAGGCCCGCGGGGGAGACGGGGGTGGTGGTCATGAGCACCCCGTCCAGGTAGAGCTGATCGGTCCCGGAGAGGCCCTCTCCGTAGACGGTCACCGTGGTGCCGCCCGCGGTGGTCCCGCCGCCGGGATCGATCCCCGCGAAGTCCGGGGGACCCTTGAACGTGAACCGGGGGCCCTCGGTGAACTGGCCGATCTTGTCCATGAGCCACACGGAGTAGTCGCCCGGCGCCCGGGACCAGGGATCCGTGGTGAACGTGAGGGAGATGTCGTCGATGATCGTGGGGGGCGTCGACATCTCCACCGCGGAGAGGAAGTCGTTCCCGATGAGCACCTTCTCCACGAGGGTGAGGTTCCGGCCCGTCACGGACACCACCGTGCCGCCGGTCACGGGGCCGGTGTCGGGGTCGAGGTTGGTGATGGTGGGGGGCGAGCTCACGTAGATGAAGGCCTCGGGAAGGATGCCCACGTTCTCGTCCGGGTTCATCACCGCCACGTCCACCACCCCCTTCCCCTCCGGTACGGTGCAGGTGATGCGCTGCTCGGAGGCCACGATGACGGTGGTGGCGAGGTGCTTGCCGAACCAGACCTGCGTCTGGGTGGAGTTCACGAAGTGGTCACCGGTGATCTCCACCCGGTCGCCCTCGTTGCCGGAGGTGAGACCGGTGGCGATGACCTCCAGGGAAGTGATCACGGGCTCCTCCGCCCCCATCACCTTCTTGCTCCTCTTCACCTTCTCGAACTTCACGCCGAGGGTGATGTCGAAGGTGGTGGGCACGGTGGCTCCGCCCAGCTTCAGGGTGAAGACGCCGTACTCGCCCTCCAGGATGATGCCCTTGCTCTTGATCGACTTCGCCGAGGTCTTGAGCTGGCCGCGGAAGCCGGTGACCGTGTCTCCGTCCGGGGTCAGGATGTCCAGGATCTCCAGGGCCGCTCCCTTCGTCCGGATCTTGACCAGCACCTTCAGCACCGCGTTGGCCACTCCCGAGAAGGTGTATTCCTTCACCTCACCGGGATCGATCGTCTCGCCCTTCCTCTTCACGGGCTTCGGCGACTTCCCCTTGGTCTTCAGGAGGTAGCCGCCCGTGGTGTCTCCCTTCCCGCCCACCACGAGCAGGTAGCGTCCGGTCTCGGAGAGAGGGAGCTTCTTCAGGGAGAGTTTCTTCGCCGTGGTCTTGAGGAACGGGGTGAGGTCCATCTCGGCCCCGGAGGGAGCCACGATCCGGAGGTCCGGATCGAGGAGGCTGCCCTTCGTCCGGGAGAGGGTGGCGCTGAAGAAACCGCCTTCCGCTCCGTCGAAGACGAACGGGTCCGTGTCCCCGGCGGGCTCGATGACGGCCTGGGCGCTGTCCCCGGGATGGAGCGGAGTGCCCACCGCGGCGGTCGCCGCGGAGGGGAACGCCGCCGCCAGGAACAGGACAGGAAGGAAGAGAAACCCCGAGCGGAGCGGTGAATGCATGGCACGCCTCGCAACTGGCCCTGGGCCGGATCCCGGATGGGACCGGCCAACCCACCCGACGAATGCGATATGCTACCCGGGACCGGTTCCCGCCGCAACTGCTCCGGCGGCGTGGTACCATGGGATTCGGACCGGGACCTCGAAGGAAGGCTCGCCGGCGCGGACCCGGGGGGGCCGCGGGACCGCCGCCGGTCTCGGGAGGAACGACGATGCGCTCTTGCGCCTGCCTGGTGCCGGCCGCGCTGGCACTTCTCGCCTCGAACGCCGCCGCCGGGATCTCCTGGCACCACGATGTCCGGGCCGCCCTGGAGGAAGCCGAGGCGCGGGGGGTGGCCGTCTTCATCTACCTCACCCGCGACGACTGAGGGGTCGCGACCGCGGTGGAAGGCGGGACCTTCCAGAGCCCCTCGCTCGCCCGGGCGAGCCGGAAGTACGTGTTCGTGCTGCTCCACCAGACCCGCGAGGATTCCCGGGAGAGCTATCGCCTGATCACGGAGGAGTACCTTCCCGAGGAGTTCCTCCACCCGGTCTACTTTTTTCTGAGACCGGACGGCACGGAAGTCGACGCGGGGAACCGCCATCACCACGAGGCCCTGGGCCCCTCGCAGATCCTGAAGATCCTGGACGGCATCCAGCGGCGGTGGGGACGCGGGCTCACGGAGAAGGAGTACGCGAAGCACGGGCCGGTCTTCGCGGAGGGCCGGGCCCTCTTCTCCCGGGGGAAGCCGGCGGAGGCCGCGGAAAGGCTCGCACCCCTCGCCGGGCTCAAGGCCCGGTGCGGGCTCCGGGACCGGGCGGCGGCGATGCGGGACACCGCCCGGGTCTCGGCGGACCTCGCCTCGGAGTGGCGGGAGCTCGGATGCCCGGAGCGCGCCCTCTTCCGCGGGGTGGCCGGCGCGCTCCGGGCCGGGGACCTCCCCGGCGCCTGGCGCCGGCTCCGGGCCCGGGCGGAGGAGGGCCGCCTGCGGGCGTTCCGGGAGAAGATCGAGTCCGAGCTGCGCCGCCGGATCCGCCTCCTCCCCGTGCGGCTCTCCCGGGTCGTCGCGGGCGGCCACATCTACTGGTACCTGAAGGCGGCGTGGCGGTCGGACCTCCCCGCCTTCGACGGGCTCGTCCTCCAGCTGGGCTATCTTTGTGAGGGGCCGAGAACCTGCGAGGGGTACGCCCGCTTCGATCGGGTGGAGCCCGCGCCGCATCACCGCGCCGCTCTCTCCGCCGCCGCGCGGGACCTCCGGCTCCGGGACGTCCTCGACGCCCGGGCCCGTCTCTGGCTCGACGGGCTCCTCCTCCACGAGTCGCACCACCGCCGGCCGCCGCGGGCCTTTCCGGCCATGGAGGACGGTCACGTTCTCGTGGGCCCGGACCTTCTCCGCAAGGAGGACGCCCTGGCCGTGGACTACCGGGCGAAGCTCGTGGACTACCGCCTGGGAACCTACCGGAGCCCCGCCCGGAAGCCCTGACCGGGCGGGGACCGCCTCGCCCGCGGAGACGTGCGGATCTCGGCGTCCCGCCCCGGGCGGCGCCCCGATCCCCGGCCGTTCGGGGGGACTTCCCCCCGCGCCCGGCCCGACCCGGCGACCGCCTCGCCGGGGACCGCCCGGGCCCCGCCGGGGGCCCCACGCTCCGCGGGAAGGCCGACTCCGGGACGGGAACGGCGGGGCGCCGCCGCCCGCACGCCGGACGGGAGTACGGGCTCAACGGGTGGAGATGGGGGCCGTCGCCTTCTTCAGGAACAGGATGGCGAACGAGGTCTGCACGGCCTCGTTGTAGGTCCCTCGCCAGTGGCCGTCGCGCCCCTGCTCCTCCACCAGGCGCCGCGCCCCCGGTCCGTACCACGGCTTGCCTCCGAAGGTGTTCCTCCGCCCGAGGACGCCCGCCCTCTCCATTCCGTAGAGGGCGTACAGGGAGTCGGTTTCGAGCTTCATGAGCTTGCCCAGGGCCCGGTATCCGCGGTCGATGGCGGCCCGCAGGCGCTCCCGCTCCGCCTCGCCCTGCTTCAGGTTCTCGAGGCAGATGAGGAGGGAGGTCACACCCGCCGCGGTCATGCTCGCGGAACTCGCGGCCCGGGGGGTCACGGTGTAGGACCAGCCGCCGTCCGGGTTCTGCACGGAGAGAAAGTGGTCCCGGATGCTCCGCCATACCCGGTTGGGGATCGGGATCCCCGCCCGGGCCGCGGAGCGGAGCCCGAGCACCGCGTACTGGGTGTTGGAGTGGTCGCCGCGGCCGCTGGGGTAGCCCCATCGCCCCCCCTCGAGCTGGGTGGCCGCGAGCCGCTTCGCGCACTCCCCGATCCGGCGCCGGAAGCGCTTCCCTCCCACGACCTCCAGGGCCATGGCCTCGAGACCCAGCTCGTAGGTGTACGCGGGCACCGGGGTCTCGAGGAGGTACCGCACGCCCGCCCGGAGGTCCGGGTCCTTCCGGTCCGCGCCCGCGGCGGAGAGCGCGAGAACCACGAGGGCGGTGGTGCCCGCGGGACGGCTCGCGTACACCCAGGGGGGCTTCTTCCCGCGCACGGCCCGCAGCGCCGCCGCTCCCTTCTCGATGGCCAGGTTCACGAGGGCCTGGTCCAGCTCCCCCCCGGGGTCGTCCTCGGGCCTCCGGAGCTCCGCGGTCGCCCCGTACCTCTCCCACCACTTCTTCCAGAGGTCCGCCCGTTCCGCGTACTGCTGCCCGGTGATCCGTTCCAGCGTGACGTGCGCCTCCGCGGCGAGGATGCGATCCCCGCTCGCGAGGAGGTCGATGAGCACGGGTACCGCCTCTCCCAGGGGCGCCCGGCGGACGGCCCGCACCCCCGCCACCGCGATCTCCGGGTCCTCCGCCCGGAGGGCGTCGAGCACGGCGCGACGGCCGGCCCCGGTGGAGGCGCCCACGGCCCCGAGGCTCTCCACCAGGATCGCCCGGAGTTCGGGGTCCGCCCCCGGGATCGCCGCCGCCAGGGCCGGCTCGGCCTCTCCCACCTCCGCCCTCGCGGCCAGGACGGCGGCGTTCACCTTGAGCGACCGGGAAC
>JAOZQC010000229.1:0-5537 GCA_029932425.1 Planctomycetota bacterium
GCCTCCGCGAAGCGCCCGGCCCGCCGGGCCGCCCGGCGCGCCAGCTCCTCCCGGTCCCGGGCGAAGGAGAGGAGCCGCGCCCGGAGCGCGGGATCCCCCTCCCGCACCGCCCGGTAGAACGCGATGAGCTCCTCGCTCGCGTCGTTGAGGAGCGCCGCGGGGGGCTCGAGGGCGAAGAACAGGGCGCCGCCCCCCACGAAGGGCTCCACGAGGAGATCGTGCGCGGGCATCCACTCCCGGATGCGCCGGAGCTCCCGGCCCTTCCCCCCCGGCCACTTGATGATCGGTTTCACGCGGCGAGCATCGACCGGCTCCCCCCCCCCGTCAAGTAGTATGATACCGTGGCTCCCGCGTACGGCCCTCGCCCTGCAAGTCCGGGGTCAGGCCCCATCTCCCGGAAACCCGGGACACGTCCCCGGCTCCCTCACGAGGCGGAAGCCCCGCCGGAACGAGTTCCCCCGGAGCCCCCGTTTCCTCCTCCCCTCACTCCCTCACTCGCGGGCCCGGCGGATGCGGGCCTCCTGGTCCTCCACCGCGTGGTCGTCCCGGCCCGTCATGGTGCCCGCGGGGTACACGGGGTTCGCGTAGCCGTCGTAGAGCTCGGTGCGGAGGTGGTGCAGGAAGTCGTGGCCCCGGCGCCGCTCGCGGGCGGCCCGCAGCGCCCCCACGTCGATCTCCGCCACCACCACCTTCTCCCCCGGCCCGGGGTCGGCCTGGGCCAGGATCCGGCCGTCGAAGTCCACCACCATGCTCCCCCCGGGCCAGGAGAACGGCGGGTACCTCCCGGAGGAGGCGGCCTGGTTGCTCGCCACCACGTAGGCGGTGTTCTCGATCGCCCGGCAGCGGTTCACCACCGTCCACCAGTCCAGGGGGGCGGTGGCCCCCCAGGGGTCCATGTAGGCGGAGACGCGGACCAGGACCTCCGCGCCGCGGAGGGCGAGCATGCGGACGGCCTCCGGGAAGAGCCAGTCGTAGCAGACGGCGGCGCCGATCCGTCCGATGGGGGTCTCGGCCACGGGGAACGGATCCTCCTCGTAGCCCTCCAGGTCGTGGGGGCTCGCGTTCACCTCCCACGGGATCCACGGGTGGGTCTTGCGGTACTTCGTGAGGATGCCCTCCGGCCCCACCAGGCAGGTGGTGTTGAACACGGCGCCCGGCCAGGCCGGGTCCTCCTCCAGGAAGGTGCCGGTCTGGATCCAGATCCCGTACTCCCGGCAGAGGTCCGCGTAGCGCTCCGTGTGCTCGTTGGGCACGGGCACCGTGAGATGGCGCCGGAGCTCCTTCGCGGTGAGGTACACGGGGGCGGTGTGCGCGAACTCGGGGAAGGCGAGGAGCTTCACGTCGAAAAACGGCGCGTACCCCTCCACGGTCTCCCGGACCATCCCGATCATGCGGTCCACGTGGGGTTCGATCCCCGACCGGTCCGCGGGGTTCTCGAAGTCGACCTGGCA
Source organism: Planctomycetota bacterium (assembly GCA_029932425.1). Classification (GTDB taxonomy): domain Bacteria; phylum Planctomycetota; class JAJSAM01; order JAJSAM01; family JAJSAM01; genus JAOZQC01. The sequence goes on from JAOZQC010000229.1 coordinate 1,452, forward strand.
GGCGGCGGCGGCGTAACGGAGCATGTCTTCCTCCTCGAACCGGAATATGAAAGCATTGCGGCGCTCGCTCCCTCACTCTTTCCGACACCCGCCCGCGCCGCCGCGAGGAGTTCCCGCCCGTGACCGAACCGAGGATCGCCGAGACCCGGCCCGCCCTGCTCGACCTCGCGCCCGGGAAGTACTCCTGGTGCCGCTGCGGACATTCCGCGGCCCCCCCTTCTGCGACGGGGCCCGCCAGGGGACCGGAATCGGACCGATGCCGTTCACGGTCACGGAGAAGAGGACGGCGGCGCTCTGCCGGTGCAAGCGGACGAGACGCGCGCCTTGCTGCGACGGGACCCATCGGGAGCTGTAGGAACCGCCCGGGGAGGACGGGATGAACACCGGGACCGACCGCCGGTTCACCATCGTCTACTGCGTGGAGTGAGGCTACCGGGGCCCGGCCGCCAGGCTGGCGGCCACGCTCGAGAGGGAGTTCGGGAGCCCCGCCGCCCTCGTGGAGGGCCACGGCGGCGTGTTCGACGTCGTCGCGGACGGGCGGGTCGTCTTCTCGAAGCGCCCGGGCTGCGGTCCCCTCCCCCGCCCCCCGGAGATCGTCTCCCGGATCCGGGAGTCCGGGCGGCCTACCTGAGCACCGCCGTCCCGAAGCCCGCCGGAGAGGAGGTTCACCTCCCGGATCGCCCGGAGGAACTCCGGGGGCGGGGTGACGACGTCCTCCGGGTCCCGGGGACGCGGGTCGCCGAGGACCGCGAAGCGGAACCCCTTCTTCGCCTCCTCCCCGGCCCGGGCCGGGCCCGGCGGTGAAGCCGCGGCCGCGGCCAGGGCGAGCAGCAGGAGCACGGGGGCCGAGATCCGGATCATGAACACCTCCCTCCGGGTGCGGAGGGCATTCTACGCGGCCGCGGGCGCCGCGTCTCCTCCCCCTTTCCGCGGGCCGGAGCCTCGTCCCGCGGGTATGCTGGTCCCGGCCCCGGCGCCGGAAGGAGGGACGGATGGAGAGCGTCACCCTGATCGATCGGCGGGACCACCGGGCGCGGGTGCATCTCGAGGCCGAGATCCGGCCCGGCGGAGATCTCCTCCTCTCCGGGCAGGACCTGGGCCCGTTCGTGGAGGAGCACTGGGGGGACTCCGACTACGAGTACTGGGTCACGGTGAAGCGGGAGCACCTCGGGCGCCTGGCCGCGCTCCTCGGAGGAGAGGGAGGCGGAGGACCGGGAGAGGGGGAGGTGCTTCCTCTCCTCCGGCGCGCCTACGAGACGGGGCGGTTCACGGACAGCTCCGGCTTCATGGAGTGGCTGAAGGAGAACGGCGTCCCCTACGAGTTCTCCAGCTACGCCTGAGCGCCGGGGTTCCCGCCCGCGCTACCAGTCCCGCGTGCGGACCAGCTCCGCCATGGCGTTCACGTCGTGGTGGAGGGGCCGGTCCTCCTCCAGGAAGGCCACCCGCTCGCGGACGGCGGCATGGATCTCCCGGACCGCGGGGCTCGCCTTCTCCGCCCCCAGGAAGTCGAGGGCCTGGACGCCGCAGAGCAGCTCGATGCCGATGACCGCCGCCGCGTGATCGAGGATCTGCCTCGTCTTCAGCGCCGTGGTCATCCCCATGGAGACGAAGTCCTCCTGGTCCGCGGCGGCGGGGATGGACCCCGTGGCCGCGGGATGGGAGAGGACCCGCGACTCGCAGACGAGCGCCCCCGCCGTGTACTGCGTGAGCATGAGCCCGGAGAACATCCCCGCTCCCTTCGTGAGGAAGGCGGGCAGGCCCATGGAGAGGTTCGGGTTCAGGAGCCGGTTCGTGCGCCGCTCGGAGAGGGCGGCCACCGTGGTGGCGGCGATCCCCAGGTACTCCAGGGGGAAGGCGATGGGGGTGCCCTGGAAGTTCGCCCCCGTGATCACCACGCCCCCGTCGTCGTCCGGGAAGAAGAGGGGGTTGTCCCCCACCCCGTTGAGCTCGATGTGGAGCTGCTCCCGGGCGAAGCGCAGCGTGTCCCGGGCGGCCCCGATCACCTGGGGCGTGCTCCGGAGCGAGTAGGCGTCCTGGACCTTCTTCCCCGGCCGGTCGAGGAGGGCCGAGCCCTCGCACAGGGCGCGGATCCTTCCCGCGCTCTCCACCGCCCCGGGGAACCCCCGGGCCTCGTGCAGGCGCGGGTCGAAGGCGAGAAGGTTGGCGTTGAGCGCCTGGAGGCTCACGGCGGCCGCCGCTTCCGCGGCCCGGAGAAGGCGGCCCGCGTCCTCCACGAGGAGGCATCCCAGGCCGGCGATGACGTTGGAGCCGTTGATCGAGGCCAGGCCGTCCCGGACCTCGAACGTGATCGGGGAGAGCCCGGCCCTCTCCAGCGCCTCCGCACCGGGCAGCCGCTCCCCGCGGTAGAAGGCCTCCCCCTCCCCCAGGAGGACGAGGGCGGCCTGGGCCATGGGCGAGAGATCACCGCACGCCCCCACCGAGCCCCTCTGGAAGACCACGGGGGTCACGCCGTGGTTCAACAGGGCGGCCATGGTCTCCGGGACGGCGGGCCGGCACCCGGAGTGTCCCCTGAGGAGGACATTGATCCGCGACACGAGAGACGCCCGGACCACCTCCTCGGGGAAGGGCTCCCCGTAGCCGGCGCAGTGGCTGTACACGAGGAACCGCTGGAACCGCTCCGTCTGCTCCGGAGTGAGGACCACCTCCGAGAGCTCCCCGATCCCCGTGTTCACCCCGTACATGATCTCCCGCTCCGCCGTCTTCCTCTCCAGGAAGGCCCGGCAGCGGCGGACCCTATCCAGGGAATCCGGGGCGAGTTCGACGGGTTCCCGGTGCCGGGCGACCTGGAGGACGTCGGCGGTGGTGAGATGGTCTCCGGACAGGACGATGGACATGGTCGGCCCTCGGCAGAAGGACTCCTCGCGGCGGCGGGTGGGGCGTCATTCTCTCCGAACCCCCTCCCTCCAGGCAACCAATGGCCGCCCGGCACGCGGTTTGGAGTACAATGGCGGGCCGACGGTGTGAGCATGGCCCGAGGAGAGAGACATGAAGCGTGCGCCCATCGTCCGGAGTCTCCTGGTCCTCCTCCTGCTCCCCGCCCTCTGCCACGCCGGCGGAAAGAAGCACGGCGGCCGGCGATCCGGATCCCGGCACTCCCGGGGCGGCGCCTCCCCCGTGATCGAGACCGGTTCCCGGTCCGGGCACCGGGCGCGGGCCTCCCGCCCCCGGGCCCACCGCCGCGCCCCGGAGTCCCCGGCCGCCCGCCCCCGGACCGGCCCCGGCTTCGGGAGGGGGAGCACTTCCCGCGCCCTGGCGCGCGAGGCGCGGCGGACCCGCGCCGCCCGGCCGGCGGTGTTCGAGCGTCCTTCCCGTGAGGGACGCCGCTCGATCCCGCCCCGGACCCGGGGCGTCCTCGTTCCGGACCGTGCCCGGCGATCCACCGGTTCCCGCCCCTCGCGCCGCGGGGGCTCGTTCTCCCCGCGGGGGGGACGGGAGCGGTCCGCCCCCCGCTCGTCCCGGCCCCTCTCCCCCCCCCGGGGGATCCGGACGGACCGGCCGCCCGCGGTGACCGCGCCGCGCGGGACGGTCTCCGGGCGCCGGGCGCCGAGCCCCGGGTTCCGGGAGACGCGGAAGCCCGCCCGCCGGGTCCCCCGCGCGACCCGGCCCGTCTCCGCCACCCCGGGCTTCTCCGGCCCATCCTCCCGGAACCGGGACGGCTCCTCCTCCCGGGGCTTCCCCGCGACCCGGCCCTCCGCGCCCGTCCGGAGGCGGAGCGCCGTCCGGTCGGGCCCCGCGCCGGAGCGAACCGCTTCGAGCCCGGGCTTCCGCGGCCGGGGCCGCGCCCGCGCGGGCGGCACGGGCGCCGGGGCGACGCGCCTCCCGCGGTCCCCCTCCACCCGCCCCGGGGTGGAGACCCTCCGGCCCGTCCCCCGGACCCGCGGCCCCCAACCCTCCTCGCCGCTCCGGCCGGCGGCGGGCCCTGTGCGGCGCCCGGCCCACGACCCCCGGGCCCCCTACCGCAGGCCCTTCACCCGGGCCCTTCTCCCCGGCCCCTCCCCGCGGACCCTGAAGTACCGGGGGGGCTCCCGCTCCCGGCAGGGCGTCTACGGCCGGCGGGACACCCCG
>JAOZQC010000229.1:5547-5952 GCA_029932425.1 Planctomycetota bacterium
CCCCGGTCCGGCACGACTACCGCGACGGCTTCCCCCGTGACGGGCACCCCCGCGGAGCGCGCCGTCACCGGGTGGTGGAGCGGACGGTGGTGAAGCACGTCTACCGGCACGTCTGGGACTACCGCTACCACCGGGACCGGCACCTCTGGGCCTTCGGCTTCTACACGGGGTACGCCTGGCCCTGGTACTACGGCTACACCTCCTGGAGCTACTCCTACGGCTACCCCTGGTGGGGCCGCTACTCCTGGGGCTTCCACTGGACGGCGCCCGTGACCGTCGCCTACGTGCCCTTCGGCTTCTACTGCCGCCGGCCCACCGTGTTCGTGCGCGAGGTGCGGACCGTGGAGACGCCGGTCACCATCCGGGAAGAGGTCCCCGTCTACATCGTCGACGACGACGATTACG
>JAOZQC010000230.1 GCA_029932425.1 Planctomycetota bacterium
GGGCGGGAGGCCCTGCTCGAGTGGTGCGGGGAGCGCGGCCTGGTGGTGGAGGAGTACCACGGGAGGTTCGCGGAGGAGGTCCGGGTGGCGGAGGCGCTGGCGCGCCTGCCCGCCGCCCTGAAGGAGGCGCGGGCGGTCCTCCGGCATCGGCTCGGCCTGGCGCTCGACCCCGACCGGCGCCGGGTGCTGCGGTGGAGTGACGGCGGCTCCCGGGTGGAGATCGCGGAAACGCTGAGGTCCGGCCGCCGGGTGCAGGAAATCCTCCTCCCCGCCGCGGTCCTCGCGCGGGAGGAGCTCGGTCTCGACGGGCTGCTGCGGGAGGCGCTGGGCCGGGCCGCCGCGGCCGATCTCCCTCCCCGTCGCGTCCCCGCCTGGTTCCGCCGCGGGGCGCCCCTCTTCCTGTCGGGAGGGGCGGACCGGGTGCTCCACGCGCGCCTTCTGGGCGGGCCCGCGATCGTGCGCGACGTGGACCGGCTGGTTCCTCCCCTCGAGCTGGACGACCCCTCTCCGGACCCGCTGAGCGGAGCCCTCTTCCTGCGCTTCCTGGCGGAGGAGTTCGGGGCGGCGCGCCTCGCGCGCCTTCCCGGGGCGTTCGCGGCGGCCCGCGACCCGGCGGAGGCCCTGCAGGCGGTGCTCGACGCGGACCCGGCGTCCCTGCCCACGGCGTTCGACGGGTACCGGCTCCGGGTGGTGGGCGACCTGGTGGAGAACCCCCTGCTGGACCGGGTGGCCGCGGCGCGGGGCCGGCCGCCCGCGGAGCGGGTGGTGGCGCTCACGGGCCTGGCCCGGCGCTGCCGGGACCCGTACCTGGCGGCCGCGATCCGCGAGGAGCTGGGCCTCGGCCTCTTCGAGGCGGGAGAATACGCCTCGGCGGCCGCCGCGCTCGCCGCCGTGGAGCGGGAGGCGGCGCGCCACGCCCTCCACCTGGACCGGGACCGTTTTCTCTTCGCCCTCACCTTCGCCCGGCGGAAGGAACCGGAGGGCGCCGCTCTCCGGCTCGCGGCCTTCCTCGAGGAGTTTCCGGACAGCCCCTATGCCGCCCGGGGCCTGCTCGAGCTGGGCGGGATCCTGCGCGGCCTCGGGCGCACCGCGGAGGCCATGGAGAGGTACCGCGAGCTGGCCGCCCGGTTCCCCGAGAACCCCGAGGCCCGGGAAGCCCTGCTCCTCCTGGCCGCGTTCGAGGGGAAGCGGCAGCGCTTCGCGCTCGCGCGGCGGTACCTGAAGCGCCTGGGAGCGGACCCCGCGGCCCGGGCGAAGCTCGCCGCCCTGGACGAGGAGGAGGCGAAGGGCCTGGGACCGGCGGCCGCCCAGGTGGTCCGCGAGGCCCTGCGCGGCCTGACGTCCCCTTCCGCCGGGGAGGGGCAAGAGGCGATCCGCGTCCTCCGCGAGTTCGGTCCCGTGATCCGCGAGGAGCTCGAGCGAGCCTACCGGGGGTATCCCGCGAATCCCCCGCCCGAGGACTTCCGCCGGCGGACCGTGGACCTCCTCTCCCGCTGGCCCGCGGACCGGGCCCGGCCCCTGCTGCTCCGACTCCTCGGGGACCCCTCGGAGGCCGTGGCCGGGGCCGTGGTGGACGCCCTCCTGGCCCACGGGATGACGCTGGCCGGGATCCGGGAGCAGCCCGCCGCCCGGGGCGCAACCCCGGCGGCCCGGATCGTGCGGGACCGCCTCCTTCCCTCCGTGCCCCCGGAGGTGGGGGCGCTCATCCTCGATCCCGATCACCGGCGGCGGCTCGAGGGCGTCCGGAAGCTCTTCGACGCCGCCGGGCTGCTCCCGGCCGCCGCCCTGGCGCGGCTGGCCGCCGATCCCTCCCGCCGGGTGCGCCGGGAGGTGGCGGTGCGCCTGGGGACACGGCGGGACCCGGCGTCGGAGCGGTGCCTGGTGACCCTCCTCGGCGATGCCTCGCCGGCGGTGCGGCTCGCCGCGGTGGAATCGCTCTTCGACCGCGGCCGCCTGGAGCCCCTCCGGGATCGCGCCCTCGCCGACGCGGACGGGCGCGTGCGCGCGGCGGCGGCGGCCGCACTGCTCGCCGCCGGGAACAGCCGCGATCTTCCTCGGGTGGTGGCCCTCCTCGAGGACCGGGACGGCTTCGTCCGCACCGCCGTGGAGCGACTCCTGCGCGAGTCCCCCCGCCGGGACCTGGGCCCGCCCCTGGCCGCCGCGTTGCGCGCGACCGGAAGCGCGGGCACGGCGATGCGCGTGGTCCGGGTGATCGCGGCCCGGGCGGGGAGCGACTTCGGCTTCGACCCCGCGGGGGGGGCCGAGAGCCGGCGCCGCACCGCCGACGCCTACGAGGCGTGGTGGAGGTCGGCGCGATCCCGCGAGGCGGGAGCGCAGGGCACGGGAAAGAAGTGAGGCGCGGGAGCCGTCAGAGGATTCGCCCGGCCGCGGCCGGGGGAGGCGGACCGTTGCGGGAACTCGAACTCATCCGGTGGATCCGGGAGCGCGCCCCCTCGGGGGAAGGGGTCCGGACCGGCATCGGGGACGACGCCGCCGTGGTGGAGGGGCCGGGCGGCGGGGCGATGGTGATCACCACGGATCTCCTCGTGGAAGGCACGCACTTCCGGCCCGGGGATCCGCCGGAAGACGTGGGGTACAAGGCCCTGGCGGTGAGCATCTCCGACACCGCGGCCATGGGCTGCCGGGCCGCCTTCGCGGTGGCGGCGGCGGCCCTGCCCGCGGGGCGCGGCGGGGCCTACGCCCGGGCCCTGCTCCGGGGCGTGGGGGAGGCGGCGCGCCGCCACGGGGTGGCCCTGGTGGGGGGGGACATCGCGGCGGCCCGGGACGCGGTGGCGGTGTGCTCCACGGTGGTGGGCCTCCCACCTCCCGGAGGGCGTCCCGTGCTGCGTAGCGGGGCGCGGCCGGGAGAGGCGCTCCTGGTCACCGGCCGGCTGGGCGGGTCCGGGGCCGGACGCCACCTGCGCTTTCCTCCGCGCCAGCCGGAGGCCCTGGCGCTTGTGGCGGAGTACCGGGTGGGCGCCATGATCGACGTCTCCGACGGGCTCTCCACCGACGCCGGGCACCTCGCCCGGGAGAGCGGTGTCCGCCTGATCCTCGATCCCGGGCGCATCCCGGTCTCGGAGGCGGCCCGGGAAACGCCGGACCCCCTCGCGTCGGCTCTCCATGACGGGGAGGATTTCGAGCTGCTCTTCACGCTGTCCGCGGCCGAGGCGGAGCGCGCCGCCGCCGCCGGTCTCGCCGGCACTCCGGTGACGCGGATCGGCGAGGTCCGGGAAGGGCGCCCCGGCGTGTGGTTCCGGTACGACGACGGCCGGGAGGAACCCGTGCCGGAGGGAGGGTACGAGCATTTCCGGGACGGCTGAAAGGACGGTGGTCACGCACTCTCCCGGGGAGACCCTGGCGCTGGCGGCCCGCATCGGCCGCCGCCTCTCGGGGGGGGAGGTGTTCGCCCTCACCGGGGAGCTGGGCTCGGGGAAGACGTGCTTCGCGAAGGGCCTCGCCCGCGGTCTCGGGATCGACCCCCGGGAGGTCACGAGCCCCACCTTCCTCCTGCTGCACGAGATCCCGGGGCGCCTGCTGCTCCGGCACGTGGACGCCTATCGCGTGAGAGACCCCGAGGAACTCCTCGAGATCGGCCTCGCCGAGTGCTTCGACGGGAGGGCGGTGGTCCTCGTGGAATGGGCGGATCGGGTGGAACCCCTCCTGCCCGGGGAGCGCCTGGAGGTGGCGCTCTCCGTGGAGGGGGAGACCCGCCGGGCGCTGCGGTTCCGCGTCCGGGGACGGCGCGTGCCCCCCTGGTTCCCCGGCGCCGTCGAGGAGGAGGGGCGATGAGGTCCCGGGGCCCCGGCCGGAGGCGGAGACGGGCGGCCCTCCTGGTGGGGCTGGCGCTGGCGCTCTGGGGAACGGCCCGAGCCCGGGCCGCGGGGTTGGAGGTCACCGTGGTCACCCGCGACGCCGCGGGAGCGTGGAAGCCCGTGGCGGGCGCCCGGGTGGCGGTGAGGCCGGCGGGGGCGGCCGCGGACGGGGAGCGGGCCCTGGCTCTCTCCTCCCGGGAGACGGACGCCGCGGGCCGGGTCACCGTCCCCTGGGAAGGGGGGGCGGCCCTCGTCCTGGCCGGGATCCCGGGGCGCGGGATGGGGGTGACCCGCGTGCCGGCCGGCACCCGGACGGTGCGGGTGGCGCTGCCCCCGGAAGCCCGGATCGAGGGGCGGGTGCTCGATCCCCGGGGCCGCCCCGTCCCCGCCGCGGAGATCGTCGTGGCCGCGGGGACGGCGGACGAGGGGGGGCCGTTCCCCGCCCCGGGCACGGTGTACGTCCGGACCCTGAGCGACGGCCGGGGGCGGTTCGCCGTGGACCGGCTCGCCCGCGGGCGGTCCTACCGGCTGAGAGTCCGGGCGAGGGGCCTGGCGGCCGCCTTCCGGGAGGTCGCCGCGGGCGGGGGACCGCCGCTGGAGATCCGGCTGGCGCGGGGGGCGCGGGTGCGGGGGAGGGTGGTGGCGGTACCGGGGGGCAAGCCCGTGGCGGGCGCCCTGGTCACGGTGGGGGACGTCAGCGCCCGGACGGGCGAGGACGGAGGCTTCGATCTCCGGGGGATCACGCCCGGCCGGCACCGCCTGCGGGTGGCGGCCGCGGGCCGCGTGCACGTGGAGAGGAAGGACCTCGTGCTCGGGGAAGGCGACCGGCGGGAGGGGCTCGTGGTGCGCGTCCTGGGCACGGCCCGGATCCGCGGCCGGGTGCTCGACCCCTCCACCCGCCCCGCGGCGGGGGCGGAGCTGTTCCTCCGCTACCCGGGCGACCCCTCTCTGGCCGACGTCCTTCCCCCGGACCGGCTCGTGCGGGCGGGGGTGACCGACGGGGAGGGCCGGTTCGACGTGAGGGGACTCCCCCCCGCGCAGGGAGTGGATCTCATCGTGCGGCATCCCGGGTACGCCCCGGTGGTCCACCTGGGGTACGGGTTGTTCCCCGGAGGGACGGTGGAGATCGTCGTGCTCCTCCGGCGCGGGGGCACGCTGGCGGGCCGGGTGCAGGACGCGGAGGGGAAGGCGGTGGCGGGCGCCCGGATCGTGGTGCTGAACGCCCGCGTGGACCCGGCCGATCTCCTCGCCCGCCCCGGCTTCCGCCGGCCCACCGCCCGGGAAGGGCGCACCGGGGCGGACGGCGCCTTTCGCGTGGAGCACGTGCCGGCGGGGCGACGGCAGGTGGTGGTCCTCGGGGAAGGACGAGTGGCCGCCGTGCTCCGCGGCGTGGAGGTGGCGGAGGGGGAGGTCCGGGACGGCCTCCTCCTGGTTCCGGGCGGGGGGAAGCGGATGGAGGGCCGCGTGCTCGGCCCCGGCGGAGAGCCTCTTCCCGGGGCCGAGGTGTCGATCCGCTCCCCGCTCGTTCCCTCGAGGAAGACGCGCACGGACGGGGAGGGGCGGTTCGCGTTCCGGGGGCTTCCCTCCGTGGCGTGGCGGGTCACGGCGCACGCCGAGGGATACGGCCGGGCGGTGCGCGAGGGCGTGAAGGTCCCCGTCACGGATCTCACCCTGGAGATTCCGCCCGCGGCCGGCATCACCGGGCGGGTGGTGCTGGGGGCCGGGGAGGATCCCGTGCCGGGCCCCCGGGTCCGCGTCCTCGTCCGGGAGTCCCCGTCCCCCCTCGCCCCGGACCGGAACCGCTACCGGGAGGTGGCCCGCGCCCGGGGCGGGACACCCGACGGCCGCTTTGCGTTCCCCCTCCTGGAGCCGGGCTCGTACCGCATCGAAGCCTGGACGGAGGGCGGACTCTACGGCTTCCGCGACCGGGTGGTCGTGGCGCCCGGGGCCCCGGCCCCGCCCGTGACGGTGCGGGTCCTTCCGGGGTGGACGATCACGGGACGCGTGGTGCGCGCGCGGGACGGCCGTCCCGTGGAGGGGGCCCGGGTTGCCGTGCGGGGCCCGGCCGATCGGCCCGGGCCCCACCGGACGCGCACCGACGAGCGGGGCGCCTTCA
>JAOZQC010000231.1 GCA_029932425.1 Planctomycetota bacterium
TAGCCCGCCGTCTCCCGGAGGAGATCGAGGGAGCGGGCCACGAGCACGAAGAGGAGCCCCCCCGCGGCCCCGATCGGCGCTCCCGCCACGGTGGAGAGCGCCGTGGACACCGCGAGGACCACGGCCAGGCCCAGGAACCAGGCGAGGAGCGCCTTGGCCAGGTTCCCGGGAAAGGACCGGGGCCGGCCCTCCACCACCAGCCCCCCGGAGAAGAGCGTCAGGCTGTACACGGGCTCCAGCCTCCGCACCGTGATGCGGGTTCCGCCTCCCGGGCGGACCTCCTCCGGGGCGAGGGTGAAGCGGATGGGGTTCCGGGTACGGGTCTGCACCACCCTCTGCGGCCCCTCGTCCACCCGGATGCCCACGGGGTACACGGAGGGGAGGGCGACGGAGAGGTCATCGGGGAACTCGCGGACCTGGATCCAGGCGCGCACCTCCTTCCGGCCGGGGGGGAGGGCGGCGCGCGGGGCGTCGAGCACGAAGACGGCCTCCGGATGATCCGGGGTGAGCCGGATCGCGCCCGAGGGGACGGGCCGCCCCGCCCCGTCCAGGAGCTCCACCGCCCGGAGGGGGACCCGGGTGGGTCGCCGGTCCCGGTTCCCTCCCGCGAACCACCCGGTGAGGGCCGGGATCGCCGCGCCGCAGCCGAGGAGCAGCACCGCCAGGCAGGCGAGATGGCCCAGGAACCCCCCCGCCAGGAGCTCCCCGGAGCGGAGGGCGCTCGCCGCCAGGAGGGGCTCCCGCCCGGACTCCCGGTCCGCGGCGAGGGAGGCGGCCCCGAGCACCGCGGCCCCGAGCGCCCCCACCAGGAGGGCGGCGTCGAGCAGCCAGCCGTCCAGGGCCTTCTGGCGGGCGACGCCCGGTTCGCCCGGGGTGAGGACGAGGATGAGCGCGGCCGCCGCCAGGTAGAGGAGCAGCAGGGCCGGCAGGGGACCGCGGCTCCCCTCCAGGAAGCGGATCCCGGCGACCCCGAGGATGCGACGGAGGCTCCTCATGCCCGCCCGAAGATCCGGAGGAAGAAGCTCTCGAGGTCCTCGGTGGCGTGCCGCACCGAAACCTCGCGCCCGCCGCTCCCCTCGATGCAGGCCTTGACGCGCTCCGGGAGATCCTCGTCCTCCCCCACGAAGCGCGCCTCGAAGGCGTCCCGGAGCGCCAGGAGGTCCCCCGGCGGGCCCTCGCGGATGAGCCTCCCGTCGCCCAGGAGGACGATGCGGTCGCAGACCTCCTCCACGTCCGCGAGGAGGTGGGAGGAGAGCAGCACGGTCCGGCCCTCGCGGCCCAGCCTCCGGACCAGCGCCTTCACCTCGGCGGAGGCCACGGGGTCGAGCCCGGAGGTGGGCTCGTCGAACACGAGGAGCTCGGGATCGCCCACCAGGGCCGCGGCCAGGCCGAGACGCCGCCCCATCCCCTTGGAGAACCCCGCCACGCGCCGGCCGGCCACCTCCTCGAGCCCGAACTCCGCGAGGCGCCGGTCCGCCTCCCGCCGCCGGCTCCGGCGGTCCAGGCCGGCCAGCGCCCCGAAGAACCGGACCGTCTCCCGGGCGGTGAGGAAGGGGAAGAGACGCGTCTCCTCGGGAAGGTAGCCCACGCGGCGGAGGGTGGGCCGGTGGCCGGGCGGCTTCCCCAGGACGAGAGCCCGCCCCGCGGTGGGACGGAGCAGCCCCAGGAGGAGCTTCATGGTGGTGCTCTTGCCCGACCCGTTCGGACCGAGGAGCGCCACCACCTCGCCCGGCTCCACCCGGAGGTCGAGGCGGTCGACGGCGGTGATGCGGCCCGAGCGCCCGGTCCCCCGGAAGGTGCGGGTCAGGCCTTCGGTGAGGATGGTCATCGCGCCTACTTCGTTCCCTCGGCCCCCGGCCGTCAAGTACAATCCTTCCGCCGCCCGGGGAGCCGCATCGCATGTCCAGGATCCCGACCACCAGGGGAGCCCGTCCTCCGGCCCGCGTCCGCTGGGCCGAGGGGCTCCTCCTCGCGGGCATCGCGATCCTCCTCCTCTCCCGGGCGGCGGAGGGCCCGGTCCCGCCGGCGCCGGACGCCTCCGGGCTTTCCCACCGGGTCGATCCGAACCGGGCCGGGTGGCGGGACCTGGCGGACCTCCCCGGCATCGGGGAGACCCGGGCCCGGGCCATCGTGGCGGAACGGGAGAGGAACGGGCCCTACGTCAAGCCGGAGGACCTGACCCGGGTCCGGGGCATCGGGCCCGTCACCGTCACCCGGATCCGGGACCATCTCGCGGGCCTTGCGGAGGACAGGTGAATGGAGCACCCCGTGCCGGAGCAGGAGCTTTCCGACCTCGTGCGTCGCGCGCTGGCGGAGGACCGCGGAGAGGGGGACCTCACCACCACGGCGATGGTGCCGGAGGACGCCGCGGGTCGGGCCGTGATCCGCGCCAAGGCGGAGGGGGTGATCGCGGGGGGCTTCGCGGCGGCGGAGGTGTTCCGGCAACTCGGCGCGGAGTACCGCGAGACGGTGGCGGACGGGGGCCGGGTCTCTCCCGGCGACGTGGTGGGCCGGGTGAGGGGGCGGCTGGCCGCGATCCTCGTGGGGGAGCGCACGGCCCTGAACCTCCTCGGCCGCCTGTCGGGGATCGCCACCCTCACCTCCCGCTTCGTGGCCGCGGTGGCGGGCACCCGGGCCCGCATCCTCGACACCCGGAAGACCACCCCCCTCCACCGGGCGCTGGAGAAGTACGCGGTGCGGGCCGGCGGCGGATCGAACCACCGGATGGGCCTCTCCGACCAGATCCTCGTGAAGGAGAACCACGTGGCCGCGGCCCGGGCCGCGGGGGCCGCGCCCGGCTTCGACGCCGCCCTCCGCCTGCTCGGGGAGGGGCGGCCGGAGGGCGTCGCGGTGGGCATCGAGGTCCGGGACCTCTCCGAGCTGCACATCGCCCTGGAGTTCGCGCCCGCCTACGTCCTCTGCGACAACTTCGCCCTCGACGACCTCCGCCTCGCGGTGCGGATTCGGGACGACTGGCCGGGAGAGGGCCGCCCCGAGATCGAGGCCAGCGGAGGGGTGACGCTCGAGAACGTGGCGGAGATCGCGGCCACGGGGGTGGACCGGATCTCGGTGGGGGCGCTCACCCACTCCGCCCCCGCTCTCGATCTCTCGCTCGCGGTGGAGTCGTGAAGGAGGCGCTCGATCTCCTGGACCGCCTGGCCCGCGCGGGAGGGGAGGCGGTGTCCGTGGACCTCCTGGCCGCCGAGCTGGGCGTCGGTCCGGAGGCCCTGGAGAGGAGGGTGGCTTCGCTCCGGGAGGACGGGTACGTGATCGAGCGCGTTCCCCTGCACGGGAGCCCGGCCTTCCGGCTCCTGGAGGTCCCGGACCGGCTCGCGGAGCCTGAGGTGGCGCGCTCCCTCCGGACCCGCTGGATCGGGAGGCGGGAGCTCCGGTGCGTGCCGGTGTGCGCCTCCACGAACGACCTGGCCCGGGATCTGGCGCGGGGAGGCGCGCCCTCCGGCGCCCTGGTGACGGCCGAGGAGCAGACCGCGGGCCGCGGCCGGGGCGGCCGCCGCTGGCACTCGCCGCCCGGCCTGGGGATCTACCTGAGCCTGGTCTACCGGCCCCCGGTTCCCCTCGATTCCGCGGCCCTCCTCCAGGTGACCACCGGGGTGGCGGTGGCCCACGCCGCGATGCGGGTCACGGCCCGGACCGCTTCCCTCCGCTGGCCGAACGACGTCCTCGTGCAAGGGCGGAAGCTCGCCGGTCTCCTGGTGGAGGCCCAGGAGACGGGCTCCGCCCGGGAGGCCTACGTGGTGGGGGTGGGCCTCAACGTGAACCAGCGCTCGGCGGAGGAGTTCCCGGAGGAGATCCGGGAGGAGGCGGTGAGCCTGGCGATGGCGGCGGGCCGGAAGCTCTCCCGGCTGGCCGTGCTGGGCACGCTCCTCGACTCCCTGGAGGAGTGGTACGCCCGGATGGAGGAGGGCGACACGGAGGCCGTGGGAGCGGCCTGGCGCCCCCTCTCCTCCTTGCTCGGCGAGGAGGTGGAGCTCGTCCGGGGCGACCGGAAACTGGCGGGGCGCGTGACGGATCTGTGTCCGGTGCGGGGGATCCTCCTGGATCGCGGTCCGGAGGGTTCGGAGTGGATCCCCCCGGAACACGTGCGGAGCGTCCGCCCCGCCGCGTCGCCGTGAACCGAACATGATCCGGACGCTGCTCAACGTTCCGAAGGAGTCGAGGGTGATGGTGGTGGTCTCCCTCACCGTCCTCCTCCAGGTGCTTGTGCTCTCCATCTTCGGGCTGGCCGCCCTCCGCGGGCAGGTGGCGGAGAGCGAGCGGGACACCCGCGCCCTCTGCGGGAGGGTTCTCCAGGCGAACCTGGTGGCCGAGGTGGAGCGCCGGATCGGGGAGGCGGAGGAGGAGGCGGGGCGGCGCCTTGCGGGCCTCGCCCTTCGTCCCCGGGAGCCGGAGTCGTCGCTGGCCCGGGCCCTCCGGGAGGAAGAGGACGGGGAGCTCATCCGCTTCGCCTTCGTCCTGGACTCCGCCGGCAACTGGTACGACGATCGCCTGGACGTGGTGTGGCCCGGGACGCCGCCGCCGGCCTCGACCGGAGGAGGCGACGCCGTCTCTCCGTTCGAGGAGGTGGAAGCCGGGGCGCTCGCCGGCGGGAGCCTGGAGGAAGCCGTGGAGCGGACGCGGCGCCTGCTGGCGGACGCGGACCGTTCGGTTCTCCCCTACGGCTTGATCCTCCTGGGGCGGCTCCTCCTGGCCGCCAAGCGGCCCCGGGAGGCCCTGGCCGTCTACGACCAGGTGTGCGCGGAGTTCCCCACCGCCCGCGACGCCCCCGGGAACCTGCTCGGCCCCGCCGCCGCCCGGCTCCGGGCCTCGATCCGGATGAGGGGGCTGGCGGAGGGCGGGGTCCCGCCCGACCGGGTGGTGGCGGACCTCCTGGCCTACCGGCGGATCCTCCTCCTGAACCGCTTCCGCCTGGAAGGCGATCCGGACCGCCTGCGCTACGAGAAGGGGCGGTTCCGGGAACTGGCGGAGCGCGCTTCCCGTCTCCTCCCCCTTCCCGCCCGGGTCTCCCTGGCGAAGGGGATCGAGAGGCTCGGCGGCGAGGAGGATTCGCTGCGAGCCTTGCGGGAGGCCTTCGGGGCCGCGCTCCTCCGGGTGGCCCGGAGCGAGACCCCCGGGGGACGGATGCGGGAGGACCTGCCGGGAGGGCCGCGCGCGCTGCTCGCCCTCCCCCTGCAGAGCTCGGGGGGCCCCCCGGGGACCGTGGTCCTGGAGATCGACTTGCCGCGGATCCGGACGGTGACGCTGCCCGCGATCCTCACCTCGCTGCCGCTTCCCGGCGGGGTCCGGGCGGCGGTGGTGGATACCACGGGCCGACCGGTGGCCGGCGCCCGGCCCGGCGCCCGGCCCGTGGTGGCCCAGGCCCGCTTCACGGACGTGCTCTCCTTCTGGACGCCGGTGGTGTACCTCGTGGATCGGGACCTGGCGGCCCGGCGGACGGCCTCCGCCCGGCGCCTCCACTACTGGATCATGGGGCTCTCCATCGCAGGGATCCTGGCCGCGGGCTGGTTCGTCCTGCGGACGGTGCGCCGGGAGCTGCGCGTGGCCCGCATGAAGTCCGACTTCCTCTCCAACGTGACCCACGAGCTGAAGACCCCCCTCACCTCGATCCGGATGTTCGTGGAGACGCTCGAGGAAGGGCGGGTGAAGGACGAGGCGGAGCGGAGGGAGTGCCTGGGCGTCATCTCCCGGGAGGCGGAGCGCCTGACGGAGCTGATCCAGCGGGTCCTCGACCTCTCGCGGTTCGAGAAGAAGGGAGCGGCGCTGGCCCGGAAGCCCACGGATCTCGGGGCGCTGATCACGGAGACGCTGGAGGTCTTCCGCCGCCGGACTCCGGACGGGGGTGTGGAAGTGGAGGTCTCGGTGGGGCCGGGGCTCGAGAGGGTGAGCGTGGAGCCGGGG
>JAOZQC010000232.1:0-1983 GCA_029932425.1 Planctomycetota bacterium
ACGCCTCCGCATGGTTCCTTCACCGGGGGCGGGGGCGGGGGTCCGGCGGGCGGGGGGCGGGCTCCCGGGCGGCCTCCGAGAGCGGGGCGCCCAGCCATCCCGCGAAGAGCTTCTCCTCCCGCTCCCCGGGGTGTTCCGCGGGCCGGAGCGCGACGTCCACGGGCGGGCGCTCCCCGAGGACCACCCGCACCTCCCGGAGACGACCCCGGCGGGTCACGGTGAGGCGTACCTCCTCCCCGGGCCTCCGCTCGCCCAGGCGGTCCGCCAGCGGCCCCAGGCGCCACCCGTCGAACGCCACCAGCTCGTCGCCCGGGGCGAGACCTCCCGCGGCGGCCGGGGAATCCCGGAGAACCTCCCGGACCAGGACGGCTCCCCTTTCCTCCCTCGTGGTGATGCCGAGCCACGCCTCCCGCTCCTCACCCGGGCCGCCCCCCGCCGTGAGGCGGAGTCCCACCTTCTCGAGGAGCGCTTCGAGGGGGAGGGGGGCGGTGGTGTGCACCCACTCGTCCACCTCCCGGTCGAGGCGGCGGCCCGCGGCCTCCCCGAGCATCGCCCGGAGCTCCTCCTCCGTGTACCCCTCCGCGGGGCGCGACCGGTGGAGGGACCACAGCGAACGCATCACGTCGTCCAGCGAGCGATCCCCCTCCGTGGCGTCCCGGATCTCGAGATCCAGGGCGAGGGCCACGAGGGCGCCCTTCAGGTAGTAGGAGACGGTGGAGTTCCGGGTGTTCTCGTCCGGGCGGTAGAGCTTGATCCAGGCGTCGAAGGACGCCTCGGCCACGGGCTCCACCTCCCGGCCCGGGGTCTCCCCGAGGGTCCGCACGAGGAGCGCCAGCTCGTCGAGCACCTCCGGCACGGCGGCGAGCCCGGCCCGCCGGAGGATGATCCACTGGTAGTAGCTGGTGAAGCCTTCCGCCACCCAGAGAAGCCGCGTCGGGTTCTCCCGGGTGTAATCGAAGGGACCGAGCTCCCGCGGCCGGATCCGCTTCCCGTTCCAGAGATGGAAGTACTCGTGGGCGATGAGCGAGAGCTGGCGGAGGTAGCGGCGCTCCGGCCGGAACGAGAAGGGAGGGAAACCGCACACCGAGCCGTCCCGGTGCTCGAGCCCTCCGCCGGCCCCTTCCAGGATGTGGAAGATGAAGGTGTAGGCGTCCGGGGGGATCTCACCGGCGAAGAGATCCGCCGCCGCGCCGCAGACCCGCGGCAGGTCCTCCGCGAGTCGCTCGAGGTCGGCGTTCCCCTGCCCCACCAGCGCCACGCGGTGCGGGACCGTGTTCACCTCGAAGGTGAGCATCCGGTGCGGCCCGATCTCCAGCGGACTGTCCAGGAGATGGTCGAGATCCTCGGCCCGGTAGGAACCGTCCCCCGCGAGCGGCAGCGAGGTGGTGGTGCGCCAGCCCTCCGGCGCCTCCACGCGCACCTCGACCGGCTCGGGCTCCCGCCCCCGCACGTAGAGGTAGGTGGCCGCGGGGTGGAGGAAGGCGTGGTCCGAGTCCACGTGGTTCGTGCGGACGGTGAGCTCGTGCCCGTACACCACCCAGGAGACGACCACCCGCTCCCCCGGCGAGGCGTCCACCCGCCACGTGTTCTTGGCCGTCTTGGCCACCGGCACCGGCCCTCCGGAGGCTCCCCGCGCCGTGACGCGGCTCACGTGGCGCGAGTACTCCCGGACCAGGTAGGAGCCGGGCGTCCACACGGGCATGACGAGAACGGTCCCGCCCTGCTCCGCCTCGTCGATGGACATCTCCACGTGGATCTCGTGGCGGGAGGGCTCGGGAACCCGGACGAGGTAGCGGACTCGGGGATGCGCCACGGCGGCCTCCTGTGTTCACGGGGGGAACGCGGAGAGTATCCCCGGGCCGGGCGCCGGACCGAAGAAGGGGCCGCGGGCCGGTCCGCCCCTCCCGTCCGGGGCGACCCACTCTCCGGGGCGGGGCGCGGCCGCGGGCTCAGTCGACCGGGCGGCCGGTGCGGTGCTGCTCG
>JAOZQC010000232.1:1993-5913 GCA_029932425.1 Planctomycetota bacterium
TCCGTCTTCGGGCGCCGGGGGACCGCGATCGAGGTGTCGAACTCCTCCGGCTCCGGGAAGGGGATCAGGCTGCGCAGGACGATCTCGTCGCGATGCAGGACCCCCGCCCGGTGGGCGGCCGCCATGAGCAGCCAGGCCGCCAGGGCGTCCAGCCCCGCCTCCGTGGCGAACGGGAGGAGGCCTCCCTCGTGATGCCGCGTCAGCCACACGAGGAGGCCGGCCCCCGCGCAGCAGAGCGCGGCGGGGACGTAGCGGATCACCACCGCCGCGAGCCCCCCGAGCACCGTGCCGGGATAGCATCCTCCGAGGTCGTCCCGCACCGCGAGGCCCAGGAGACCCATGGGGAAGTAGACGGCGCCCAGGGCCAGGAGCAGGGGGCCGACGGGGGGGGCCCCGATCCCCAGGAGATGGGCGATGCCGAACGGAAGCCCTCCGAAGAGCAGGATGAGAACGAGACCGATGAGCGCCTCGAAGAGCTTCTCCACCTCCCTCGGATCCGGGGGGGCGGGCGCCGCCGCGTAACCCTCGGCGGCGGAGAGCGCGGTCTCGACGAGATAGCGGGCCGCGTAGGCGAGCACGAGGAGATCGAAGATCACCACCGCCGCCGTCGAGAGCCCCACCATGTTGTTCGCGAGCAGCCACTCGGTGAACCGGAAGAAGAGCAGGGTCCCGGTGAGGGCGAGGAGCATGAGCATCCCCGTCCCCGAGAAGGGCACCGCCAGGGAGATCGCGATGCCGGTCTTCTTCGGCTGGAACCGTCCCATGCCCCCCTATCGGAAACCGGGCCCTGCCACTGATGCGAAACCGGGGTACGACCCGGGGAGAGGTCACCCGCCGGTCCGCGGCCCGCCCGCGGCCGCGAAAGGGGATCGCGCCGCCCCGGACCGATCGGAACGGCGGACGGAGAGCGTCCCCGGCCCCCGCTCCGAGACCCGCGGCCGGCCGGTTCCCGGAGACGTGAGGCCGTCCGGGAGACCCCCGCGGCGGGACGCGAGCCCCGCGGATGGGCGACGGGCGCGTTTCCTCCGTCCGGGGGACGGTGGCGATCGGCGGGCGTGACCGTCCCGCGCGATCGCCGGGGGCGCCTGCGCGTACCCGGGAACCACCCGGGCCCGGAAGCCGCCCGTCCCCGCGGACCCCGGAGCCCGAAAGGCGGGCGTCGCCGGGGGCACCCGCCCCCGCCCTCTTCAGAAGCGGATCTCCAGGGTGAGGACGAGGTTGCGGCCGGGCTCGTTCTGGCCGGAGCCGTGGATCCGGAAGGCGCGGTCGGTGAGGTTCTCCACGGAGAGCGTGAGGGTGGCCCGGTCCGAGAGATCGAGGCTTCCCGTGAGGTCGATCACCGCGTGGCCCGGCGTCCCGCCGGGCGGGATCCTCTGGGTGTCCGCCCGGTCGCGGGAGGAGAGGCGGTCCGCCTTGTCCGCCATCCGCAGCCGGGCGGAGACGAAGAGGCCTTCGCCCGGGGTGCCGCGAATCCCCACCTGTCCCGAGAGGGGGGGGAGACGATCCAGGTACTCCCGGGCCTTCCGGCGGCGGGAGGTGGGATAGGTATCCGCCCGGCCCTGGGTGAAGGAGCCCCCCCCGAAGGCGACGAAACCTCCCCCGAGATCGATCTCTCCCCTGAGCTCCACCCCACGGACGTAGCCGTCCCCCACGTTGTCCTTGGTCACCTCCACGTCGCCGTCGATCTCCCGCCCGGTGGGAAAGCGGCGGATCAGGTCCCGGAGCACCGTGTGGTAGAGCGAGAGCTCGAACCGGACGGGATCCAGGTCTCCCTTCACCCCCGCCTCGAAGGTGAGGGATCGCTCCGGATCGAGGCCCGGCGACGGGGTCTCGATCTCGTTGCTCCGGGCCGTGTCGAACCGGGTGAGGTCCGAGAGGTTCGGGGCCCGGAAGCCCTGGGCCGCTCCCGCGTAGAGGTTCCAGCCCCGGAGGCCGGTGTACGAGAGGCGGGCCGCCCCCACCACCGCCCCGAACGTGTCCGAGAGGGAGATGCGTCGCCCGGTCCGGGGATCCTCCACGCGATCGGCGTCCACCCGGGCCCGCGTGGCGCGCGCCCCCGCCGAGAACGTGAAACCGCTCCCCAGGTCCACCTCGTCCCGGGCGAACACCCCCAGGAGATCGTAGGCCGCATCATCGGCCACGGGCCCCTGGATGCCGACGGACGTCACGCGTCCCCCCGCGTCGTACTTCACGCGGAAGGAGCCCACCCGCTCGAACGTCCCGTCCAGGCCCCAGGTCAGGAGCCCCACGTCCGTGTCGGAGAGCGCGGTGAGGGAGATCCCGTAGGCGTCCACCGTGAAGCCCTGGCGATCGGAGCGGCCGGCCCCCTGCACCCGGTACCGGCTCTCCCGCTGGCGCTGCCAGGAGAGCGTCGCGCGGAGCGAGTCGAGGAAGTCGGCGGGCTTCTCGGCCCTCGCCTCGAGGTAGACCAGGTCGCGGAGCTGGTCGAGGGTCCGGCGCCGCTCGGAGCCGCGCTCCGTGCCGTGCCAGGGCCGGGAGGAGAGGGTCTTGTGGGTGCGCGGGACGTCGTCCTGGCTCACGCGCTGCCACCCGAGGAGGATCTCGAGCCCGGGCGCCGCGGACCAGCTCACCACCGCGTCGCCGTCCCACTCGTCGTACCCGGTGCCGGGCAGGCGGCCGTCCCCCGCCCGGAGATCCCCGAACCGCTTCCGGTCCACCCCCGCCAGGAACCCCAGCTCGGCCCCCAGCCCCCCCGTGATCTCGAGACGTTCCACGGCGGATCGCTCCGCCGCGGCCAGGCGCGTGAGGACCCTTCCCCCTAGGGGATACTCCCCGTCCTTCCGGACCGGCCGCCGGGGAATCACGTTGAGCACCCCCCCCATGGCATCGGAGCCGTAGAGCACCGAGCCCGGTCCCCGCACCACCTCCAGGCGGGCGAGGGAGAGGTGGTCGATGGTGGCGAAGTACTGGTTGGGGCCGGACCGGTAGGCGGAGTGGTTCAGGCGGATGCCGTCGATGAGGGTCAGCGTCCGGAAACCGGTGAGACCCCGGAGGTACGGAGAACCCTGGCCGTAGCCCGTCTTCTGGACCATGACCCCCGGGATCTCCTCCGCGGCGTCCGGGAGACTCCGCGGCGCCCGGGCTCCCCCCAGCTCCTCCCCCTCGAGCACGCTCGTGGACACGGGCAGGAAGAAGAGCGGGGATTCCCGGCGGGAAGGGGTGACCACGGTCTCGGGGAGGACCCACGGCTCCTCCGGAGCCCGGCTTCCCCGGTCCCCGGGATCGGCCCGGGCCGGACGATGAGCGAAGAGGGAAAGGAGCAGGGCGAAGAGGACCGGAATGCGCATGCCCCCGACAAACGAAGGATCTCCGCCCGGGGCAAGGCCGGATTCCGGTTTGCCCACTCCGGCGCCGTCGCGGCCCCCCGCTGGTCAGATCCTGTCCAGCGCCTGCTCCAGGTCGTTCCTCAGGTCCTCGAAGTCCTCGCATCCCACGGAGAGACGGATGAGCCCGTCCGGGATGCCCGCGGCCAGGCGGTCCTCCCGGGCCATCCCCGCGTGGGTCATCGAGGAGGGATGCTGGATCAGGGTCTCGATCCCTCCCAGGGACACGGCGAGGATCATCACCCGCACCGCGGAGAGGAGCTTGCGGCCGGCCTCGATGCCGCCCTTCACCTCGAAAGACATGAGCGCGCCGGGGCCGTCCATCTGCCGGCCGAGAAGGGCCCGGCCGGGATGGTCGGGAAGCCCGGGATAGGCCACCCACTCCACCTTCGGGTGCCGGACCAGGTACTCCGCCAGCCGGCCCGCGTTCTCCTGCGCCTTCTCGATCCGGAGGGGGAGGGTCCTGAGCCCCCGGTGCACGAGCCAGGCCTGGTGGGGGTCGATGGTGCCCCCGAGGTTCTTCACCACGAAGGAGAGGCGGCGGTGGAGGGCGGGCTCCCGGGTGACCAGGATCCT
>JAOZQC010000233.1 GCA_029932425.1 Planctomycetota bacterium
CCGGGAAGGAGCAGCGCGGCGGCGAGCGGCAGGACGAGTCTCTTCATCGGCATCCTCCGGAGGCCCCGGGGCCCGCGGGCCCCTCCCCAGGATAACGCATTCCCCCGCAGCGGGCAGGGGTCCGCCCCGGCGTTTCCGGACCGGGCGCGGGGCGGGGCGAAACCGCGGCGGGGACCCGTCCGGCCGATGGGAGCCGCGGGGTGTCGCCCGTCGGTCTCCTCCCCTCTCCCGCCGGCGTCCCCGGCCCCTTCTCCTCGCGCGGTTCCCCGCCGCCCCTCCGGCCGGCGGCGCCCGGCGTCCGCCCCCACGGCCTCGACCGGGAAGCCGGGGGGCTCGACCTCGACCGGCTGTCGGTCCCCCCGGTCAGGATTCGGATCGGCATGGTCCGCTTCCTCCACACCGGGGACTGGCAGCTCGGGATGACGCGCCGCTTCCTCCCCGCCGAGGCCCAGGCCCGCTACACCCAGGACCGCCTCGACGCCGTGGAGCGCCTGGGCCGCCTCGCCTCCGAGGAGAACTGCCGGTTCCGCGTGGTGAGCCGCACCCTGGCGGGCCGCACCTTCCCCTTCGAGAGCCTTTCCGGCGGAGCGAGGGAGCAGATCTCCCTCCTGACCCGTGTCGCCTGCGCGCAGATGATGGCTCCCCACGAGGGGATCCCGCTGATCCTCGACGACGCCCTCGGCTACACGGGCCCCGAGCGGCTCCGCGCCATGGGCACGATCCTGGCCCGGGCCGCCCGGAAGTGCCGGATCCTCATCCTCACCCGCGTCCCGGACCGCTATCTCCACGCCGGGCCGGTGAAGAGAATCCCCATCCCCTGAGCGGTCAACTGTTGTCCAGGAGCCAGGTGAGGCGGCGGAACTCCCCGTCCAGGCCGCCCTCGTCCGGGACGTGAACCGGGGGAAGCAAGAGGGGGATCGAGCGGTCACGGAGGGTGACCCGGGTCTTCCGTCCGGCGAGTTCGGGAAGAAGGCTCTTCAGGTCCGTGACAAGGCGGCGGCACACACGGGGGCTCCAGAGGAACCAGCACTCGCCCCGGTCCCCGGGATACAGCAGACGCCAGAGCTCCTCCTCCGCCCAGGCCCGGAGAAGGTCGTCCTCCTCATAGCGGTGCACGGAGAGGATCGTCTGGGCCCGTGCCCAGTTGGGGATCGAGATCCGGCGGAGCACATGGATGCCGGCGAGGAGGAACGAGTCCCTGAGCCTCACCCGGTCTTCCGTTCCCTCGGGAGTGACCACCAGGAACGGCATGGGGATCAGCTCCGCCTCCGACAAACGGGCGTCGAGGCGACGCAGGCGGGAGATGCACGCCCGGAACATGGCCCATTCCACGCGGTCGGGATGGAGTTCGAGATGGAGGACCCGCTCACGGGCGCTCTCCGGGGTCTGCCGGGTGCTGAGGAGAGGCTCGGTCATCCCCCTTCTCATCGGACCTCCGCGGGCCGGCGCTGTACCCTGATGTGAGGCGCGGCTTTTCCGGCTTGCCGCGCAACCCGCGCGGTCCGGCCCGTGTTCCGAGATCGGAAAGGAGTCCCCATGAGAAGAACGATCGCGCTCCCCGCCCTGGCCCTGGCCCTGCTGCTGCCGGCCTCCGCCTGTGCGGACCGGTCGGACTCCACGGACCTCGAGTACCGGGTCTCGAACCTCGCCGCCAAGGTGAAGCGCCTCGAGGACGAGAACCGCACCGTGTCCGACCGCCTCGAGGCGGCTCGCCTGAAGATCACGAACCTCGAGCAGGAGACCGCGAGGCTGCGGCGGGAGATCGCGGGGCGGTCCGCGGCGCCCTCCCCGGAGAGCGAGGCGGTCTCCGCCCCGGGTCCCGCAGCCCCCTCCCCGGCGGCCATCGCCGACTACCTGAAGACGGAGGAGGGGAAGAAGCTCCTGGAGGAGGGCATTGCGGCGGCCCAGGCCCGCCGGGACGCGGAGCGCCGCGCCCGGGGGATCCAGGTCGGCCTCTCGCGATTCGCGGAGCAGGCCGGCCTCACCGACTACCAGACCGAGGAGCTCACGAAGATCGTCGGGAACTACACCCGGCGGATGCGCGACGTGTGGTCGAAGCTGCGCGGCTCCCGGGACCTGTCGCCGGAGGAACGGAGCCGCCTGCGGCAGGAGATCATGGCCGAGACGCAGAAGCTCCGGGCGGAGATGGACGCCGAGGTGAAGAACCTCCTCACCCCGGAGCAGTACGAGGCCTTCCGGCGGCAACCGCTGCGGAGCCGGGGATTCCGGGGACGGGGCGCGCCCCGCCGGGACCGGTAGCTCCCGCGTCGCCGGTTCTCCTCCTCCGGGTTAGGATGATCCGCGAGGAGGCGACATGAAGCTCACGGCGATGATCAGCGTGATCCCCATCGGGGGGGGGATCTCCCTCTCCCCCTACGTGGCGGCCTGCGAGCGCATCTTCCGGGAGGCGGGCCTCTCCCCCGTCCTCCACGCCCAGGGCACGAA
This sequence comes from Planctomycetota bacterium, assembly GCA_029932425.1. Lineage (GTDB taxonomy): Bacteria > Planctomycetota > JAJSAM01 > JAJSAM01 > JAJSAM01 > JAOZQC01. The sequence continues at coordinate 2,446 of JAOZQC010000233.1, forward strand.
CGTGGAGGGGGAGTGGGACGACGTCATGGCCGCGCTCAAGCGCTGCCACGAGACGGTGCACGGCATGGGCGTCCCCCGGATCTCCACCTACGTGAAGCTCGGCACCCGCACCGACCGGGAGGCGAGCGGGGAGGACGCGGTCCGCAGCGTCCGGGAGAAGCTCGGCGACGAGGAGACGGGGACGTAGCCCCCCGGCGGAGGGAAGCGCATCCGGGGGAGGCGCGGGATCGGGGTTCGTCCTCCGCGCGGGCGAGGAGGACGCCGCTCGCGGGGGAGGGCCTTTCACCATCTCCCCCGGGGCGGGGACTCGGTCCCCTCTCCCTTTCCGGCAAGCCGGCGGAAAAGGCTCTCGCCCACTCCTCACCCGTGGGCATGATCGGGGCCTGGGCCGTTTCCCCCGACGGAAGACGCGGATGAGAGAGACGGCACGCATCCGCCTCGATGCCCCGGGCTCGGTGCGGAGAACAGCCTGCCGCTAACGGTAGGAGGGGTGCAGATGAACGTCTTTCCACTCGAGTTTGACCTGGACTCCGTCGATCGCCTCGCCAGCCCCCCCGTGGTGCGAAGGGGTCACGCCTACGCCCGGGAAGGGCAGGTCCTCGAGTGGGCGGTTTCCGGATCGCGGCTCGAGGCCCGGGTCCAGGGCCTGCAGCAGGAGCCCTACCTCGTCACCGTGGACTGGGATGGAGAGGAGTTCCTTCCCTCCTGCACGTGTCCGTTCGACGCGGAACCCTTCTGCAAGCACGCCATCGCCGCGCTCACCGTGGCCCGGGGCGGGCCCCCGGCGCGCGGCCCGGAGGCGGACCGGGGAGAGTGGGTCCCGCCCGCAAAGCCGCGCCGGGCGGAGGAGATCGACGTTCGCCGGGCCCGCGGTCGCCGGGCCGTGGAAGAGGGCATCCGCATCCGGAATCTCGACGGAGACCGCTACTTCGGAAGCTTCCAGGTGGAGTCCGGGCCCGGCCGGACCTACCGGGTGGAGATCCGGTCTCTCCGGCACCTCCTGAACTGGTGCAACTGTCCGGACCTCTCCACGAATCTCCTCGGCACCTGCAAGCACATCGAGGCGGTGCTCCACCGGATCCGGAGCCGGGCGCCGAGGAAGGCGGAGCGGCTCGCCGGCGAGCCTCCGCCGCGGACCCATGTCCTGGTGCGGCACGGGGAGGACTCCCGGATCCGGCTCTTGCGAGGGCGCCGCGTGTCCCGCCGGCTCCGCAGGTTTCTCGACCGGTGGTTCGACATGACCGCGACGTTTCGGGGAAACCCGGCGACCGAGTTCGAGATCTTCCGGGGGGAGGCGCGGAAGTTCCCGGACCTGGTCATCGGGGAGGACGCCGTCGAATTCGCAAAGCGTGCCGCAGGGGAAGAGGAACGGCGACGACGCGCCGCGGAGACGGTGGAACGTGTTCTCGCCCGGGGCAACCGGTTCCCGGGGGTCCGGGCCGAGCTCTACCCCTACCAGACCCAGGGCGTGGCGTTCCTGGCGGGGGCGGGACGGGCCCTCCTCGGCGACGACATGGGACTCGGCAAGACGCTCCAGGCGATCGTGGCCGGGCGATGCCTCCGGGAGAGCGACGGGGTGGAGCGGATCCTCGTGGTCTGCCCCGCGTCGTTGAAGCACCAGTGGGCACGGGAGATCGAGCGCTTCACCGGGGAGCGGACGGTGACCATCTTCGGCGGCGTCTCGGAGCGAAAGCTCCAGTACCGAGAGCGGGCCCCCTACACCATCGTGAACTACGAGATGGTGTTGCGCGACGGGAGCCGGATCCGGGACCTGGATCCCGATCTCCTGATCCTGGACGAGGCCCAGCGCATCAAGAACTGGCGGACGAAGACGGCGGAGGCGATCAAGTCCATTCGCACCCGGTTCGTGTTCGTGCTCACGGGGACGCCTCTGGAGAACCGGCTCGACGACATCTATAGCCTGATGCAGGTCATCGACCCCCACATCCTGGGTCCCCTCTGGGCCTTCAACGAGCGCTTCGTCGACCTCTCTCCCGGGGGGAGGCGGATCCGCGGCTACCGCAACCTCGACCGGTTGCGGGAGAGGATCCGGCCCGTCTTCCTGCGCCGCGAACGCTCGGTGGTGCTCTCCCAGCTCCCGGAACGCGTGGACAGCCGCTTCTACGTGCCCCTCACGCCCAGGCAGCGCGAGATCATGGAGGAACAGGAGCAGAAGGCGGCGTACTACCTGCACCTGGCCGAGAGACGTCCTCTCTCCCCGACGGAGCACAAGCGGCTCATGGCGGCCTTCCTCCGGGGCCGCCTGGCCTGCAACGCCGCGGGGCTCGTGGACGGGGAGACCCGGGGCAGCCCGAAGCGCGACGAGTTCGCCCGGGTCCTGGAGGAGGTCTGCCTCGACGCGGATCGCAAGGTGGTGGTCTTCAGCGAGTGGCCGAAGATGCTCCGCATGGCCATGGAGCGCGCCTCCGGGCTCGGCGTCGAGTTCCTCGTGCTCACGGGCAGCGTCCCCACGAAGAGGCGCGGGCGGCTCCTCGACCGTTTCCGCGAGGACCCCGGAGTGAAGGTCTTCTTCTGCACGGATGCGGGCGGCCTCGGCCTGAACCTCCAGGCCGCCCAGACGGTGATCAACCTCGATCTTCCCTGGAACCCGGCGCGTCTGGAGCAGCGGATCGCCCGGGTCCACCGCATGGGCCAGCCCCGGAGCGTGAACGTCGTGCTCCTCATCGCCGAGGATTCCCTCGAGCAGAAGATCGAGGGCGTCCTCGCCGAGAAGCGGGATCTCTTCGCTTCCGTGGTGGGAGGCGCCGGGGAGGCGGCCGATCTCTCCACGCGGCCACACATGCTCACAATTCTCAAGGCCGTGATGGAGAACGAGGAGACCGGGGCCGCGGCCGTACCCTCCGGGGAGTCGGAGGTCCGGGCGGTGGCCGAACCGGGCGCCGCCTCGCCCTCGGAAGCCGGTGCGCCCTCTCCCCCCCCCGGTCCCGCCCCCTCGCCTCCCACTCCCGCGCCTGCGGGTGACGGAGCCGCGCTCCTCGACCGCCTCCGCGAAGCTCTCGGGTATCGCCTCCTTTCCGTCCGGAGGACCCGGTCCGGGCGCCTGGTGGTGGAGGTGGATCATCTCGACGAGGAGGCGGAGAGAACCGTGCGGGATGCGGTGGGGGAGCGCACGACCGTCATCGACCCGACCGGTGTCGCAGCTCTGCGGGCGTTCGGGGAGGACTCCCCGCTGGAAGGAGCGGAGACCTTGTTCGATCGGTCGGGGGAGGCCGGGACGGCACCGGACGCCCGCTCCCGCGAGCTCACGCGGGTGGCCCGGAGACGTCTCGCGGCGGCGAAAAAGCTGGCGGAGGCGGGGCTCGGAGCGGAAGCGCTGGCCCAGGCTCACGGGGCCATGCTGATCCGGCTCCGGGCCTTGCTCCCCCCGGAGCGGGATGCCGAGGACGCGGCGGCCCTGCTCCGCGGCCTCTACGACCTCCTGCTTCCCGGCGAGAAGATCT
>JAOZQC010000002.1:0-10087 GCA_029932425.1 Planctomycetota bacterium
AGACCGTCACGATGCCCTGGCAGGATCCGCACACGAAGGTGCTGCCGGGCTGGAAAGCGGAGACGTCGAACTGGGCGCCGCAGTGCGGGCAGGCGAGAAGCTTCATGGGAGACTCCGGGGATCCACGTTCCACCGACGATCTGACTCAGGATCGGTGATTCTAGCCGGAACGGCCCCGGGGCGGGCAGGGTTTCGCGCCCGGAAGCCCCCGAGAGCCGCACGCTCCCTTGCGCCGGCCCGCGCCGGCCGGGTAGCCTTCCCCCCGTCCGTCCCGTTCCGAACCGGAGTGGCGCCATGAAGGATCCCCGCCTCCTGCTCCTGGTCCTCCTTCTCCTGCCGCCGGCCCTGGCCGCCGGGAACGACCGCCCGGCGCCTCTCCGGCGCGTGGGGGTGCTCTTCTGGCACGATTCCCCGAACGACGCCCTGGCCTTCCGAGGCGTCCGGGAAGGGTTCGCGCTGGCCGGGATCCGGGCGGAGTTCCGGGAGGTGCGGGCGGAGGGGGACGCGGACCGGGCCCGCCGCGCGATCCGGACCTTCGAGAAGGAACGCTACGATCTGGCGTACGCCATGGGCACCTCCGCAGCCCTCATCGCCCGGGACGCCTCCTCGCGGCTCCCGGTGGTCTTCACGGCGGTGACGAATCCCGTGGGCTCCGGCGTGGTGGCCTCCTGGGAGGGCTCCGGTACGAATCTCTGCGGCAACTCGAACTGGATCGAGATCGGCAACGTGCTCTCCGTGTTCCAGGCCGCGATCCCCGGCCTGGCCCGCCTGGGGGTGATCTACAACCGGAAGAACCCCGTTCCCCTGGAGGAGGTGGCGGAGGCCAAGCGCTACTTCCGGGAACGGCCGGAGAAGAGGCTCTCCCTCCTCGAGGAGTGGATCGACGGGCCGCGTGACCTTCGTGCGGCGGTGGAGACCGTGCTCCGCCGGGGTGCGGAGGCCCTCTGGATCCCCATCGACATCGACGTCTACGGCCATCTCGACGAGGTGGCCCGGGTCACGGACCCCCGGCACGTCCCCCTTCTCTCCTCGCAGGCGAGCGCCGCCCGCACCCTGGCCCTGGTGGGGGTGGCGGTGGACTACCGGACGCTCGGCCGGCGGTCGGTGATCCTGGCGAAGCGGGTCCTCGAGGGCGCGGATCCCGGATCCCTGCCCGTGGGCCGGATGCACTCCTACCGGGTCATCGTGAACCTGGCCTCGGGGAGGCGGGCGGGAGTCGGGGTGCCGCTGCCGCTGCTCGCCGCCGCCGACGAGATCCTCGGCGCCTTCGTGGAGGACCGGTGATGCCGCGGCTCGGGCTCCTCGGGAAGAGCGCTCTCCTCCTCTTCCTCGTCTTCGGGGGGGCCGCCCTGGCCCTCGCCGCCCTCTACGTGCCCCGCGTGGAGCGCCGGGTCCGCGCGGACCTGGATCTCGTGGCGGAGGACTGCCTGTCCGAGGGGGAGGACCTCATGGGCCGGCGCGCCGCCCACTTGGCGGAGCGGAACCGCCGGGCCCTCCGCGATCTCCCCGTGGAGCTCACCGCCGGCGACCCCGAGGGCACGAAGAAGCTCCTCGAGGAGCATGCGGAGGCCTTCGCCCTGGAGTGCACGAGGAACGTGGCCGTCCTCACCCGCGAGCTCCGGAGGGAGCTCGGAGCGCGCACGAGGTCCCGGGCCGCCGCCCTCGCCCGGAGCTTCCGGCGGGAGGCCTTCCTCGGGTTGCTCGCGATCCTCGCCGCCGTCGTCCTCCTCCTCGGCCTCGGACAGAGCCGCATGGTCCTCGTCCCCCTCGGCCGGCTGCTCCGGTCCACGGAGCGCGTGGCGGCGGGCGACCTCTCCGCGGAGTCCGGCATCTCCGGGACCGACGAGGTGGGCCGGCTGGGGATCTCCTTCGACCGCATGACCCGGGCGCTCCGGGCCTCCCGCGAGGAGATCGAGGAGCTGAACCGTTCCCTGGAAGCGCGGGTCCGGGAGAAGACCATGGCCCTCGTCCACTCCCAGACCATGGCCACCATCGGCACCCTGGCGGGCGGGGTGGCGCACGAGTTCAACAACCTCCTGGGAGGGATCATCGGCTGCGCGGAGGAGGCCGCCGCGGAGAAGGACCCCGCGGCGGTCCGCGAGGCGCTGGACGTGATCCTCCGCACCGCGCGCCGGGCGTGCAACATCACGGAGAACCTCCTTCGCTTCTCCCGGCCTCCCGCCCGGGAGCCCCGTCCCACCGACCTCGCGGAGCTGGCGGCCCAGGCCCTCGACCTGATCCGTCCGGAGGCCGCCCGGCTCGGCGTGGCCGTGGAGGCGAGGCTTCCCGCGACGGCTCCCGTGCCGGTGGACCCCGGCCAGATCCACCAGGTGGTCCTGAACCTGCTCGCGAACGCCCTCCGGGCCATGCCCTCCGGGGGCCGCCTCACGGTGGCCGTGGAGCGGGAAGGCGACGAGGCCCGGATCCTCGTGGCCGACACGGGAACGGGCATCGCCGAGGAGATCCGGTCCCGGATCTTCGAGCCGTTCTTCACCACCCGCGACGGCGCGGACCGCGCGGACGGGACGGGGCTCGGGCTCTCCGTCAGCTACTCCATCGTGAAGGCCCACGGGGGCCGGATCGAGTTCGAAACCGAGGTCGGGCGGGGGACCGTGTTCCGCGTGATCCTGCCCGCGGAGGGCTCCGCCACCGCGGAGCGGGAGGCACCGTGATGGGCAAGACCCGGGTTCTCGTCATCGACGACGAGGAGAGCATGCGCTACTTCCTGACCCGGTCGCTCGCGCGCCGGGGCTACGAGGTGGAGGCCGCGGCCACGGGCGAGGAAGGGCTCTCGCTCCTCGAGGCCGACCCCCCCGAGATCGTGCTCCTCGACCTCCTCCTCCCCGGCCTCTCCGGCCTCGAGGTGCTCGACCGGATCCGGGAAACCCGTCCCGGGACCGTCGTCCTCCTCATGACGGGGTACGGCACGGTGGACCGGGCGCTGGACGCCATGCGGCGGGGCGCCGCCGATTTCGTGACGAAGCCGGTCACGGGAGAGGAGATCGCGGCGAAGATCGAGGAGGCCCTTCGCGCCCGGCGCCCGCCCCCCGCCGCCGCTCCGGCCCGGGAAGGGATCCCCACCCCCGCTCCCCCCCCCCCGCCCCGCCCCCTGTCCGCCTTCCTCCTCGAGACCGCGCGCGCGGAGGGGATCCTCGGCCCGGCTCCCGGCGCCGGGGATCTCACCCTGCGGGAAGCGGAGCGGCTCTTCGAGACCCTCTACTTCCGCGAGCTGCTCCGCCGGACGGGCGGCAACGTGTCCCGCACGGCCCGGATCGCCGGCATCTCCCGACCCAGCCTGCACCGGAAGATCCGGGAGCTGGACATCGACGTCTCCGCCTTCCGGGGCTCCTGAGCCGGCGGCACGCCTTCCGGACACCGTCACCCCCCGGTTCGTTTCCCGCCGGTGACGGGAGCCCCGCCCACCCCCGGATCGGCCCCGAACCGTCACCCGTCCGAGACAGTCTCCGGGGCGGGGGAAACGGCACGGGCTTTGTGCCCCGTCCGGCGAGCCCCCACCGAGCGGCCCCCGGAGGATCGTCATGACCCGACATCGGACCCTCAGCGCCGTGCTCTTCCTGCTCCTGCCCGCGGCCCTCGCGTCGGCGGGGGAGGACCTGGACCGGGCCGTCGAGGAGTACGCGGCCCGGACCCGGCTTCCCGAGACGGTGGTCACCGTCACCCGCGGGCCCCGTCGCGTTTTCGATCTTCCCCGGGCGGTGACCCGCATCGCCCGGGAGACGATCGAGGCCCAGATGCCGAGGCACGTGGTGGACGTGCTCACGCGGCGGGATCCGGGGATCCTCATGGACATGCGCACCGCCACCGCGGGCGATCCGATCATGCGCGGTTTCGCCGGCTTCAACATCCTCACCCTGGTGGACGGCAACACCCTCACCACCCTCTGGGGGGAGGGAGGCTTCGGCGCCGACGACCTGTACGGGAAGATCGACCCGGACCTCGTCGAGCGGATCGAGGTGGTGCGGGGGCCGAACTCGGTCCTCTACGGATCGAACGCCCTGGGGGGCGTGATCCACCTCGTCACCCGGTCCTCCCCCTTCGACTACCCGGACGCCGGCCTGGTCCTCGGGGGGCGGAGCCGCACCTCCTTCCTGTCGAACATGGGCGGCTTCTGCTCCCGCCTCGAGGTCTTCGGAGCGACGCCGGACCTGAGGTTCCTGGCCGGGGTCAGCCACGAGAGGCTGGGGAACGGGCAGGGCGGTGCGGGGGAGGGCACGCTCGATCCGAGCGGCGGCCGCAAGATCTTCGCCGACCTCCGCGGCGACCTGAGGATCGCCCCCGGCCACGTGCTCACCGCCTCCTTCATGAACATGTACGGCTCCCGGCTGCACCGCTACTACCGGCCGAACCAGGACAACAAGAACGAGCGGACCGCGGTCGCCCTGTCCTGGCGGGCGGAGGAGCTCCTGGGGTTCCTGACCCCCTTCCGCCTGAGGCTTTACTACCAGAGGAAGCGTGACCAGCGCCGGTTCGACATCGGGCTCCCGAGCGAGCGGCACGGCTTCGCGAAGACGATCACCTGGTCCGCGGATGCCCAGGCCTCGAGCGACGCCGGCGGCGGGCACTATCTCACCTTCGGCCTGCACTGGGAGCTCGACGACGGCGAGAGCCCCGACGACGAGCAGTTCACCATCACCACCCCGGGCCCGGAGCGCTCCGACGCTCCCCGCAGCCTCTGGGCGAACTACGGCGTCTACCTCCAGGACGAGTGGGAAGCCGTGGAGGATCTGCTCACCCTCACCCTCGCGGGGCGGTACGACGAGTTCGTCTTCAACGCCCGGGAGACGGACAGCTACCGGCCCGAGGGAGGGGTCCGGCGGGCGGACTTCTTCCGGGAGTCCAAGGGCGCGGTCACCGGGGGTCTCGGCATCACGGTGAAGGCGGACGAGCACTGGAGACTCCTCGCCTCCTACTCCCGGGGGTTCCGCCAGTTCGCCCCGAACTTCGGCTTCCGCCAGCTCGGGAACGGCGTGCTCATCCCGAACGGCCTCCTCGACCCGGTGACCTCCAACAACTATGAAATCGGCTTCCGGACGCGGTACCCCTGGATCCGGGCGGAGGGCTTCGTCTGGTACTCCGACATCGACAAGTGGCAGGCGCTCCGCCCGGACACCTGGCAGGGATCGAGGTGGTACGACTTCAACGGAAACGGGCTGCAGGACGCCAACGAGAACGTCATCTCCCAGCAGTCGGCCTCCGGCGCCTACGTGTGGGGATTCGAGGCGAAGGCCTCGATCCCGCTTTCCGCCGTCCTCCAGGGAGCGCCCGCGGGCCTGTCGCTGTGGGGCGGGGTGGCCTTCGACCGGGGCAAGGTGGACGACGGGGAGTGGTTCCGCCACATCCAGCCGGCCCGGGGTCTCCTGGGCGTGCGCTTCGAGGATCCCGACCCCCGCCGCGGCGTCTTCGCGGAGCTGATCGCGGAGATGGTGGACCGCCACTCCCGCATCCCCTCCGACCGGGTGAAGAACGACCTCGCCTACCGCCGGGATCCCCAGGACCCGGACTCCCCCCTGCTCCGGTCCCACGGCGGGGTACCCGGTTACACGGTGCTCAGCCTCTACACGGGGGTGAACCTCTGCGAGTCCGCCCGGCTGGACCTCGCGGTGGAGAACCTCCTGAACCGGAAGTACCGCCGCCCGCACAGCCGGATGGACGCCTTCGGCATCAACTTCGTGATCGGTCTCACGGTGAGCTTCTGATGGGATCGAGGAGCTCCCTCCTCCTGTCCGGCCTCGTCCACGGGGGGCTCCTGCTCCTCCTCTGGGGAGCGGCGGCGGTGGCGATCCGCCGGGACCCCCCGCCCGCCCTGATCACCGCCTCCCTCGCCGAACCTCCCCCGGCGCCGGAGCACGAGCCCCCGCGCGTTCTTCCGGGACCCACCGCCCCGGAGGAGCCTCCCCCTCCGTCGCTCCCCCGCGATCGCCCCCCCGCCGAGTCCCGTCCCCCGTCGGGACTCTTTCCCGAACCCGCCGTCCCCCGGCCCGTCCCCCTGGCCCTGCGGGTTCCCGCCGCGCCCCGGCTCGCCGCCCCGCGGGCGGCCCCGCCCCCCCCGCCGCCGGCTTCCGCGCCCCCGGGCCCGGCCTCCGCCGTGTCCGTCCCCCTCCCGCCCGGCCCTTCCCGGAGCGCCCGGCCCGCGGCCGGGAACCCCGCGCCCCGGTATCCGGAGCGGGCCGTCGAGGCGGGCGCGGAGGGAGTGGTCCTCCTCCTCGTCACCGTGGGCCCCCGGGGCACGGTGGAGGAGGTCCGCCTCCTCCGGACCTCGGGCCACCCCCTCCTGGACCGGGCGGCCCGGGAGGCGGTGGCCCGCTGGAACTTCCTCCCCGCCCTCGCGGGCGGCGTCCCCGTCGCCGCCGAGGTGGAGGTGCCGGTACGGTTCCGGCTGCGATGAACCGCCGCCGCCGGCCCGGAGGATCCCCTCCGGACGACCGCACCTCCCCGCCGCCCGGACAGGCTACAATCTCGGAACCCCGATCCCAGGAGGTCCTCCCATGAGAACGCATCCGCTCCTCCGGCTCCTCCCCGCCCTCCTCCTCCTCGCCGCCTGCTCGCCCCCGGACGTGGTGATCTACTGCTCCCTGGACCAGCCCCACTCGGAGCCGATCCTCGCCGCCTTCGAGAAGGAGACCGGCCTCGATCTCGAGGTCCACTACGACCAGGAGGCCAACAAGACGGTGGGCCAGATCTCCCGGATCGTGGCGGAGCGGGACAACCCCAACTGCGACGTCTTCTGGAACAACGAGCTGGTCCACACCGTGCGCCTGAAACGGGCCGGTCTCCTCCAGCCCTACCGGAGCCCCCAGGCGGCGGGCATCCCCCCGGCCTTCAAGGACCCCGAGGGCTACTGGACGGGCTTCGCGGCCCGGGTGCGCGTGTTCATCGTGAACGAGAAGGTGGCGCGGAAGATCGAGCCCGACGAGTCGAAGTGGCCGAAGCGGACGGAGGACCTCCTCGACCCGAGGTGGCGGGACACCGCCGCCATCGCCAAGCCTCTCCTGGGCACCACCCTCACCCACATGGCGGTCCTCTGGTCGGCCCTCGGTCCCGACTGGGTGAAGTCCTACTGGAGGGGGCTCGCGGACAACGACATCCACGTGGCCTCCGGCAACGCGAGCGTCATGGAATCCGTTTCCGGGGGGAGCTTCGCAGTGGGGTTCACGGACACCGACGACTTCCAGAAGGCGGCGAACCGGGGCGATCCCGTGCGGCGGGTGTTCCCCGATCAGGACCCGGAGGGGAGGATCCGCGGGGCCCTGCTCATTCCCAACACCGTCTGCCTGATCCGGGGGGCCCGCCACCCGGAGGCGGCGAAGCGGCTCATCGACTGGATCCTCCGGCCCGAGACGGAGGAGATCCTGGCGAGGGGTTCCTCGGCGCAGATCCCCCTGCACCCGGGAGTGCCCCACCCCTCCCACGTGAAGACGCCGGAGGAGATCCTCACCATGAAGGTGGACTGGGAGAAGGCGGCGGAGGCGGTGAAGCCGGCGTCGGACTGGCTCCGCGGTTTCCTCCGGTAGGGCGCCTCAGCGAGAGTCGAGGAGCGCCGCCAGCTCCTCCGCGGTCGCGACCGGCGCCCGGCAGGCGTAGTTCTCGCAGACATGGGCCGCCACCGACCCGCCGGGGGGAGGCTGGTTCGCGAGGAAGGGGACGAGGGCGTGGGCCCGAGCCCGCTCCTCGCCCGCCGGGTTCCAGGCGACGACGGTGCGGGGCAGGAAGCGGGAACGCAGCACCCCCGCCAGCCCTCCCCGCCGCATGTGCGTGAGGGTCTCTTCCACCATCCGCAGCGTGTCGCCGTCGCCGGTGCGGAGGTGGGATCGGAGCAGGAAGGACAGGGCGTGGAAACGGGGGAACTTGGGGGCGGTGTCGAAGCCTCCGTGCACGGCGTCGAAGCGCGCCGCGAAGTCGCGCGCCGCAGCCTGCAGGGTCTTCGCCGAGACCCCCGTCCGCTCCCCCGTGGATCCGATCCCCGCGAGGCCGCCCGTGAGCCGCTCCGCGGCGGCCAGGATCTCCGCCCGCCGGTCCCGCCAGGCGTCGCGGATGCCGAGGAGGACCCTCTTGAACCCGGGACGGCCGAAGCGATCCTCGGGGGGGAAGTAGGTCCCGCCCCAGAACGGTTTCCCCTCCGGGGTGAGGAACACGGAGAGGGGCCAGCCCCCCTGCCCGGTCATGGCCTGCACCGCCTCCCGGTAGACGTGGTCCACGCCGGGACGCTCCTCGCGATCCACCTTCACGGACACGAAGAACTCCTTCAGGATCCTCGCGATTCCGGGGTTCTCGAACGACTCCCTCTCCATGACGTGGCACCAGCGGCAGGTGAAGTACCCGATGGAGAGGAAGACGGGCTTTCCCTCCTTCTCCGCCTTGGCGAAGGCCTCCGGTCCCCAGGGGAACCGGTCCACGGGGTTGCGGGCATGGGCCAGGAGGTAGGGACTCGACTCCTCGGCCAGGCGGTTCGTGAAGCGGGGGGCGGCGTCCGGGGCCACGGGGGACTCTCCCTTCTGCTCCCCCGCGCGCCCCCCGGAACAACCCGGGACCGGCGCCGCGAGGGCGACGAGAATGAGAGTGGTAATCTTGACCATGGAGTGGACGATAGCGGGCCGCCCGGGAAAGCGGGCGGGAATGACGGGAAAACCCGCGGGCCGGAACCTATCCTGTCCGCATGGACACGGAGAGCACGCTGGCCGGACGCCTCGCCCTCGTGGGCGGGGCCAGCACGGGCATCGGGAGGGCCACGGCCCTGGCCCTCGCAGCCCGCGGCGCCCGGGTCGTGGTCCTCGCCCGGCGCGGAAGGGAGCTGGCCGCGGTGGCCGCGGAGATCGAGAGGCGGGGCGGGCCGCCCGCCCGGACGCTTCCCGGGGACCTCGACGATCGGCCCCGCCTCTCCGCGATCGTCTCCGGCCTCCTCCTCAAGGAGGGGCCCGTGCACATCCTCGTGCACAACACGGGGGGGCCGCCGCCCGGCCCCCTCCTCGAGGCCGGGGAGGAGGATCTCCTCCGGGCCTTCGGGCGCCACGTCCTCGCCGCCCACCTCCTGGTGCGGCTGCTCCTCCCCGGAATGGAGGCGGCCGGCTACGGGCGGATCGTGAACATCGTGTCCACCAGCGTGCGGGAGCCGATCCCCGGGCTCGGAGTGTCGAACACGATCCGCGCGGCCCTGGCGGGCTGGGCCAAGACGCTCTCCCGCGAGCTGCCGCCGGGCGTCACCGTCAACAACGTCCTTCCCGGCTACACGGACACGGACCGACTGGGTTCCCTGGCGGAGTCCGTCGCCGCCCGGACGGGCCGGCCCGCGGAGCAGGTGCGGGCCGAGTGGGCGGCCTCCGTGCCCGAGGGACGCCTGGGCCGCCCGGAGGAGGTGGCGGCGGTGGCCGCGTTCCTGGCTTCCCCCGCCGCCTCCTACGTCCGCGGCCAGAGCATCGCGGTGGACGGCGGCCGGATGCGGAGCATCTGAGCCCGCATCCCTCCCCCGGCGCGGAAATCGAAAGACCGCGGGGACGGCGGCCCTCAGCGGATGCCCATCTTCTTGGCCTCGCGGGAGCGGGACCAGGTCTCCCACTGGATCTTCGTGTCGAAGTCCTTGCCCGTGATGTTCCGGAGAGCGGCCAGGACGTCGTCCTTGATCGCGCTCCAGATCTCCCACATGCGCTTCCAGTAGGAGGCGGGGGGGTTGGTGGGCGAGTTCGGGTTGGCGGGCTGGGGGGCCTCCACCCAGGCCACGAGCAGCCTCACCGCTTCCTTCTTCTTCAGGTCCCCGAAGTACCGCACGCACTCCTTCATGATCGCCTCGTTGGGCCGCTTCTGGAACAGCCCCTTGAGCTCGTCGAAGACGATCCGGTTGTCGAAGCGCACCCGCCGCAGGGAGGAGATGGCCACCGCGATCACCTGGCGCGACCGCTTGTTCTCCTTCGTCTTGTCCTGGACGATCCGGAAGAGGATCGGCCCCACCTTCTTGGCGGGCCCCTGGGAACCGAGCGCCCGGACGGCCATGACCCGCACGGAGGGCGAGCGGTGGTGAGCCAGCTTCGCGAGGGGCTTCACGAACTTCTCGTTCCGGGCGGTGACCAGGTCCTCA
>JAOZQC010000002.1:10097-20127 GCA_029932425.1 Planctomycetota bacterium
CCACCGCCGCCCAATGCGCGACACCGGGTTCGGGGTCCTCGAGGGCGGCCACGATCCGGTTCACGTCCTTCGTCTTCTTCGCCGCCTCCAGGCGCTTCAGGATCCCCTTCGCCTTCTCCTTGTCGACCTCGGTGACCTTCGGATCGGCGGGGGAGCGGTCCTCCTCCTCCGCGCGGAGCCCCGGACCGGCGAAAAGGAGCAGGAGAAGGAGGAAGGCCGAGGGGGGGAGGATCGCCAGCTTGCTCATGTCAGCGCTCCTTTTCGATCTTCCAGGAACGGTACCACAAAAGCGCCACCAGCAACACCACGAGCCCGATGCCGATGGCGTCGAAAAGGATCGACTCGCGCACGGGCTCGGGAAGGATCGCCGCCACCCGGTCCGCGAGCAGGGCGATCCCGAAGCAGCCCGCGGCGGAGCCCGCGAAGATGGCGAGCAGGATCTCGTACTTCCTCATCCCCAGGAGCCTCCCGAAGAGGCTCCCCCCGATGGCCCCCGTGCCCGTGAGGGGGAACATGACGAAGAGCGCGACGCCCGTGAAGGTGAGCTTCCCCATCCAGGGATGCCCGGCCAGCATCTCACGGCCGCTTTCCTGCAGCCGCTCCAGCCTCCCCCCGAAGCCGCGGATGCGGTAGACGTGGTCGAGGTTGAACACCAGGAAGAACGCCGCCGCCACGTCCATGTAGAGCACGAGCGCGGCCAGCTCGAACGGCCCGAACACCCGGTCGGTGATGCCCTTCAGGATGAGGAGCTTTCCCAGGGCGAAGAACGAGACGACGCCGTAGCCCACCAGCCGCTGCACCGCCCCGAACCCCGAGACGAACCACAGCACCGCCAGGCCCGCGGCGGTGACGAGGAGCGGGAGCGTGAGATGGAGGATCTTCAGGGTCCTCTCGGCGCGGCTCCTCGGCCGCTCGGCCTCGATGATCTCCTGGATCGTGCGGGGGGGCATCCCCGAGGCTCCTCGATGGGCGGATCATCCCCGCCGGCCGCCGGGACGGCGCGCTCCCGCCCGCCATGGCCCACGACCGACCTCTCCAGGGTAACAACCGCGGTCCCGGGGGATCATGCTTTGCCGGCCCCGCGCCCCTCCCGCCGGGTCTATCCTCAACTCCGGGGACCGCGGGCGGTAGATTCCCTTCCGGAAAGGAGAAACCCATGCCTCCGAAGCTCTTCGTCGACCTCGAGACCGTGGACCTCGGGCGGTCCCTCCGGAGCCGGGCGGAGATCCGCGAGAAGGTACCCCAGCGCTTCGAGATGGAGCAGCTCGACGCCATCCACCACCTGGACCGGGAGGCGGTGGTGGCGGTGGCCACCCGGGAGGTCCGGGAGGGCGAGTGGTGGGTCCGCGGGCACATCCCGGGCCGGCCCCTCTTCCCCGGCGTCCTCCTCATCGAGGCCGCGGCCCAGCTCGCCACCTGGCTCTACAAGGAGACCCGGGAGGATCCCCGCTTCTTCGGGTTCGGGGGAGTGGACGGTGTCCGGTTCCGGGGCACGGTGGTGCCCGGCGACCGGCTCGTCCTCCTGGCCCGCCTGAGGGAGGCGAGATCCCGCCGGGCGGTCTTCGAGTGCCAGGCGGCCGTGAACGGCCGCCTGGTCTTCGAGGGGGTGATCACCGGCATGGTGGTCTGATCCCGCCGGGAAGGTTACATACGGAGGCGGGAGTCATTTGTAACCTTCCCCGCCCCCACGCGCCCCCGCCCTTCGCGGGGAACCCCCGCGGGGCGGGGGGGCGGAGGGGGGAGCGGCTCCCTCTCCGGAGGGAACATCTCCTCCAAGCCGAAGAGGCGGAGGAGGCGGAGGGCGTGTTCTCCGGGACGCGAGAGCCGGAAATCGACGCCCCGGCGCCGGGCCGCGTCACGAGCCGTGACCAGGGTGGCGAGGCCGCTGGTCTCCAGGGAGGTCACCTGCCCCAGGTCCACGAGAACCCGGGCCGCCGATCCGCGAAGCGCCCGGAGAAGGGCCCGCAGCAAGAGGGGGCTCGTTTCCCGGTCCACGCCCCCCGCCACCGCGACCCGGGCCGTCCTGCCGATCCTGTGCGTGGTGATCCACATGCGTGCCTCACCCCCTTGAAAGGAGGCGCAGGACGGGAGGACGGCGGGGACGGCCCCGCAGGAAGGCGCAGGCGGAGTCCGGGGAACGCCTCGCGGCCTCGACGCCGCGGATCCCCGGGCGCACGACAAGCTCGCCCCGTACTCCCGTACGTGACCTTCACGGTCCGCATCGGCGGGCTACGAGCGGATCCAGGGCCGCCCCAGGGCGGCGGGGGGCGCGGAGGTCTCCGGGCGGCCGCGCCGGAGGAGGGGCCCGGCGGCCAGGACGAGGAGGGTGAGGGCGTAGGGGACCATGGCCGTGAGCTGGGGCGGGATCGCCACCCGAAGCTCGAAGGTGTCCTGCAGCCCCTGGCCCAGGGCGAAGAGGAGGCATCCCGCCGCCACCGGCCCGGGCCGCCACCGGCCGAACACGAGGGCGGCCAGCGCGATGTAGCCCCGCCCCGCGGCCATGTGCTTCGTGAAGGAGCCGGCGCTCATGGCGAGGTAGACCCCCGCCAGGCCCGCCAGCACCCCCGACAGGACCACTCCCGACAGGCGGTAGCGGTGCACGGGGATGCCCACCGCGTCCGCGGCCTCCGGGCTCTCGCCGCACGCCCGGAGCCGGAGCCCCCACCTCGTCCGGTACACCAGCCACCACACGAGGGGGAGGAGGAGGAAGGCGACCCAGGTGAGGGAGGGCAGGGGACCGATCCCGCCGAGGGTGCCCGTGCCGAGCTGGGGAGACCCGCCCTTCGTCCCCCAGATCTCCTTGAGGAGGAGGATGGTGGCCGCGTCCGCGAGCAGGTTCACCGCGAGCCCGGAGATCACGTGGTCCGCCCGCAGGTGGATGCACACCACGCCGTGGAACAGGCCGAGGAGCGCCCCGGTGAGAACGCCCGCGGCCAGCCCCACCCCGGGGCTCCCCGTGGCGAGGGTGAACGTCGCCCCCGCGAACGCCCCCGCGAGGATCAATCCCTCGAGGGCGATGTTCACCACCCCGCCCCGCTCCGAGCAAAGCCCCCCCAGGGCCGCCAGCAGGAGCGGGGTGGCCGCCAGCAGGGTGGCCACGGGCAGGTCGAGGAGGAGCGTCTCCATCAGGTCCCCTCCTCCGGCTCGTCCCCGGAGGGCGCGGGGCGGCTCCGCAGGCGTTCCGCGGCCACCAGGAGGATCACCATCACCTCCACCAGGCGCATGCCTTCGCGGGGGACCCCCGCCAGGGCGTCCATGGCGAACGCCCCGGAGCGCAGGACGGCGAAGAAGAAGGCCGCGAACACCACCCCCAGCGGCCGGTTCGCCCCGAGCAACGCCACCGCGATTCCCGTGAACCCGAACCCGGGAGAGAACCCCTCCAGATAGGAGCCGTGCACCGCGAGCACCTGCTGGAGCCCCGCCAGGGCCGCCAGGGCCCCGCCCAGGACGAGGGAGAGGAGGATGACGCGGGGGGGAGAGATCCCCGCGGCCTCCGCGGCGCGGGGGTTCCCCCCCAGGGCCCGGAGGGCCAGGCCCGGGCGCGTGCGGAACAGGAGGAACTCCGCGGCCGCAGCCAGGAGCACCGCCCCCACCAGGGCGGTCCCCACCCCGCTCCCCGGGACGATCTCCCCCAGCCGGACCCCGTCGGGGAGAGCGGGGCTCTTCGGTTCCTGGCCCAGGAGGAGATGGAGTCCCTCGGCCCGGAGCAGGTAGGCGGCCAGATGCACGGCGAGGAAGTTCAGGAGGATCGTGGCGATCACCTCGTGGATCCCCAGGCGGCCGCGCAGGAAGCCCGCGATCCCGGCCCACAGCGAGCCCACCGCCAGCGCCGCCGCCGCGCAGGCCGGCAGGAGGAGGACGGGGGGCAGCCCGGTGCACCAGGCCCCCACCGCCCCCGCCCCGAAGGCGGCCAGGATCATCTGCCCCTCCGCCCCGATGTTGAAGAGCCCCGCCCGGAAGGGAATCGCCACCGCCAGCCCCGTGAAGATCAGGGGGGTGGCCCCCGCCAGGGTCCGGGCGAGATCCGCCCGGGATCCGAAGGCGCCCCGGAGCAGCGCCAGGAGCAGGTGCAGGGGGCTCTCCCCCGCGGCCAGGAGCGCCCCCGCGAAGAGGATCAGCGCCAGGGCGGCGACCTGCAGGGCGTGACCGGCGGATCGCAGGCTCTCCCTCATGCGCCTCCCCCCGCCATCATGAGCCCCAGCTCTTCCTCCGTGGTCCGCCCCGCCTTCACCTCCCCGGAGATCCGCCCCCGCCGGAGCACCAGGATCCGGTCCGAGAGGGAGAGGATCTCCGGCAGGTCCGAGGAGACGAGCAGGATCGCGGCCCCCCGGTTCGCGGCGGCCCGGATCTCCCCGTGCACCCGCTCGATCGCCCCCACGTCGAGCCCCCGGCAGGGCTCCGCCAGGAGCAGCACGCGGGGGGAGGAAGCGAGGGCCCGGGCGAGGAGGACCTTCTGCTGGTTCCCCCCCGAAAGATCGCCCACCGGGCGATCGGGGTCGGGGGGCCGGACGTCGAGGGCCCGCATCCACCGCGCGGCGGCGGCCCGGAGCGGCTCCCGGCGGAGCAGGAGGCCCCCCCGGAACGCGGGATCGGCGGGAGCGCCCAGGGCCAGGTTCTCGGCGGCCGACAGGGTGAGCACGAGTCCCTGGTCCCGGCGATCCTCGGGCACGAACACCACCCCGGCCCGCAGGCGCTGCCTGACGCCGAGCCCCGTCACATCCTCTCCCCCGAGGAGGATCCGTCCCCCCCGGGGCCTCCGGAGCCCGGCCAGGGCCTCCACCAGTTCCCGCTGGCCGTTCCCCATCACGCCCGCGAGGCCCAGGACCTCCCCCGGGCGGATGGAGAAGGAGACGTCCCGGACCGCGGGGAGCCCCCGATCCGAATCGAGGTCGAGTCCCCGGACCTCGAGCGCCGGCTCCCCGGCGGGGGGCCGCCGCTCCCTCCCCCCTTCCCGGACGAGGACCTCGCGACCCACCATGAGCCGGGCCAGGTCCGCCTCGGTGGCCCGGGCCGTCTCGAGGGTCGCCACGGTCCGCCCCCGGCGCATGACGGTCACCCGGTCGCTGGCCGCCCGCACCTCCTCGAGGCGGTGGGAGATGAAGACGACCGCGTGCCCCTCCCGGGCGAGGTTCCGGAGGGTCCGGAAGAAGTCCCGGGTCTCCGCCGGGGTGAGCACCGCGGTGGGCTCGTCGAGGACGAGGATCCGGGCGCCGCGCGAGAGGGTCCGGAGGATCTCCACCCGCTGCCGCTCGCCCACGGTGAGGCCGGAGACGCGGGCGTCCAGGTCGGGGAGGAAACCGAGCCTCTCCGCGGCCTTCCGGACCTCCGGGGGGGCGGCGCGCCCCGGCAGGAACCCGGGTTCCGCGCCGAGAAGCAGGTTCTCCAGCACGGTGAAGACCGGGACCAGCGTGAAGTGCTGGTGGACCATGCCCACCCCGGCCCGGGCGGCGTCCGCCGCGGAGCGGAAGGTCACCCGCTTCCCGTCGATGCGGATCGTCCCCTCGTCGGGCCGCGTGACGCCCGCCAGCACGCGCATGAGCGTGGTCTTCCCCGCCCCGTTCTCCCCCACCACGGCGTGGATCTCCCCGAACCGGGCGCGGAACGAGACCCGGTCGTTCGCGATGACGCCCGGATAGCGCTTCGTGATCCCCGAGAGCTCCACGGCGGGCGCGGTCAACGGTCCTCCAGCGTGTCCGAGACCCGGATCCGCCCCGCCACGATCTCCCGGGCGATCGCCCGGACCCGGGCCTCCATCTCCGGGGTCACGAGGTCCCGGTTGTACTCGTCGATCGAGAAGCCCACCATGCCCTCCGCGAGCCCCACGCTCAGGACCCCTCCCGTCATCCGTCCCCGGACGAGATCCGCGATGGACCGGTACACCGCCTCCTGGACGTACTTGAGCATGGAGGTGAGCACGTGACCGGGGGCCATGTAGTCCTGGTTCGCATCGACCCCGACGGCGTAGAACCCCCCCTCCGCCGCCGCCCGGATCACCCCGTTCCCGGAGGCCCCCGCCGCCTGGTAGATCACGTCGGCGCCCAGGCGGTGCTGGGCGAGGGCCTTCTCCTTGCCCCGGAGGGGATCGGAGAACGATCCCACCCAGGCCTCGAGCACGCGGATCCCGGGGCGGACCCGGCGCGCGCCCTGGACGTACCCGGCCAGGAACTTCCGGAGCAGGGGGATGTCCACCCCTCCCACGAAACCGATGACGCCCGTCCTGGACTTCAGGGCGGCCAGGGCCCCCACCAGGAAGCTCCCCTCCTCCTCCCGGAAGGAGTAGGACCTCACGTTCGGGAGATCGAGGCGCTCGTCGATGAGGACGAACCAGGTGTCCGGGTGACGGGGCGCCACCTTCTCCACCTTCGATCGCATGAGGAAGCCGAGCGCCACGATCAGGTCGTATCCCTCCCGGGCGTAGAGATCGAGGTAGGCCTCGTCCTCGGCATGATCCGCGGGCTCCCCCGCGATGCCCTCCACTCCGAAGTCGCGGACGGCCCGTTGCATCCCCTCGTAGGCGAGATCGTTGAAGGAGCGGTCCCCCAGCCCCCCCACGGAGAGGACCACCGCCACGCGGGCGGGCACGCTCCCGCGCACGGTCTCCTCCTTCCCCGCCCGGAGGATGGAGAGGCCGAGCACGATCACACCCAGGATCAGGGTGATTCTCTTCATCCGTCCACCGAATCCGACGATCGCGTTCCCGCGAGGGTACGGTTCCCGGCGAGAAAAAAGAACCTCAAGTTCTCCGGCGGGCGCCGTCGATAGGGGAAAACGGCCGAGTACGGATTCCGGGCGACGGACGCGAACCGGGCGGGGCGGGACGGCCGGCCGAGGCCGGCCGGGCCCTCCCGGACGTGCGTCGCGGACGCCGGAGGGAGGTAGCTGTGGACAGAGATCGATCGGGCCGCCGCCAGGAGGGCTTCACCGTCCTCGAGGCCGCCATCTCGCTCACCGTCCTCGCCGTGGCCCTCCTCTCGCTGTGGGGCACGCTCATCTACTGCTCCCGCTCCGACGTGGCCGCGGAGCAGAAGAACCACGCCATGAACGCGGCCCAGGCGAAGATCGAGGAGCTGAAGTCGGAGCCGTTCTCGTCCCTCATCGCCGTCTACGGCCCCACGGGCACGGTGGGGAACACCTTCGACGTGCCCGGGTTCGACGAGGCCGGGGAGGGGAACGGACGGATCGTGTTCTTCACGGACGAGACCGCCGCGGGATCCATGGGGCTGCCCCTGGACCTGAACGGGGACGGCGACGACGCGGACACGGACGTCTCCGCCGATTACCGCCTCCTGCCCGTCCTGGTCCAGGTGCGCTGGGTGGGCCCCCTGGGACCGCAGCAGGTGGAATTGCGGTCCATCCTGAGGAAGGAGGAGTGATGGAACGACGAGTGGCGGGACTCAGCCTCGTCGACGCCGTGATCGCCGCCGCCATCGTGGTCGTCGCCATCGGAGTGGCCTACCCCGGCTTCCGGATCGCGAACGACACGATCGCCGTCTCCACCCGGAAGGACAGCCTGGAACGGGCCGCGGATCGGATCCTCGACCGGGTCATCGAGGAGATCCGCTCCGGGCGCATCCTCGCGGTGGCGGAGTCGCCCGAGGTCCCCTCCGTGACCCTGAACCGGCCGGGCCGGGGCTTCGGGATCGAGGATCTCGACACCGACGGGGCCACGCCCTGGCAGAGCACGAACGTGATCCTCCGCTTCCGGCGCACCGGCACCTTCCAGGAGTCCGCCGAGGGCCGCGACCTGAACCGCGACGGGGACCTCACCGACAGCTTCGCGCTCGGCGTCCTCGAGATCGTGGAGAACGGCCGGGCCCGCCCCCTCACCCGCCGGGGCCGGATCCTGCTCGGGCTCCCGGGCTACGAGGGCGACGTGGACGGGGACGGGGAGGACGATCCCCTCTTCCGCCGGGACGGACGGAGGTTCACCATCGACGTCCACGTCCTGGACGACACCCGCGGCGAACCGCTCATCGCCACCGCGCACGGCCAGGTCCATCTCCGGAACGTACAGGAGTGATCTCATGATTCGGAACGTCGCATCACGGGCAGGGGAAAGAGGATCGGCGTTCTTCGTGGTCATACTCTTCGCCATCGTGTCCACCGCCCTGGTGGGCGCCTACCTCACCACGAGCCTGGGCAAGGCCCAGCACGTGGAGAGGCAGGTCGCGGACCGCTCCGCGTTCAACGCCGCGGAATCGGGACTCAGCGCCATCGTGGAGGAGCTCTGGACGATCTACCGGCAGGCCTCTCCCATGGATCGGCTGAGCGTCCTCGATCCCCTCGACGGAAAGAACGACCCCGCCGAGCGCCTCGTCCTCTCCGAGCGGCCGGTGGGGATGAGCACCTTCGACGCCCAGGTCCGCAAGGTCAAGGTCCACGGATCCCAGTACGCGGACGTGGAGATCGTGGCCCAGGGACGCAACCGGTACGCGGTACGCACCCTCACCGCCGTGGTCCGTTACGGGCGCAAGCCTTCCGAGGTCTTCAACCACGCCTACTTCATCAACAACTTCGGCTGGCTCTGGGGCTCCACGATCACCGTGAACGGCAGCGTACGGTCCAACGGCAACTTCTCGCTGAGGGGAGCCACCGTGAACGGCGACATCCTGGCGAGCGAGAACGAGGAGATCGGCGCCGCGGGCACCGTCACGGGGGACAGCAACCATCTCTCCATCGACGACTACAACGCCTCCGCCGGTCCCCAGACCCGGCCCACGAACCCCTCCGCCCCGCCGGAGGACCTGAACGGGAACGGGATCCTGGATCCCGGGGAGGACCGCAACGGGAACGGCGTGCTCGACGACTTCGCCTACGAGGGGGGGTACGACGGGGAATCGGAGCGGTTCGAGCAGCAGGAGGTGGTGGAGATGCCCTACCTCGGCGATCTCTCCGTCTACCGGGACCTCGCCGCGGCGCGGGGCGGGACCATCACCCAGGGGGAGACCGTCCTCGTGGCGGGGACGCTCGGCGACGAGGCCAGCGAGCCCCGGAACATCATCCTGGTGGGCACGGAGGAGAACCCCATCGTGGTGAACGGCCCCGTGGTGGTGGAGGGGGACGTGGTCATCAAGGGGGTGATCACCGGCCGGGGGACCATTTACGCGGGACGCAACGTCCACATCGTGGGGAACCTCACCTACCAGTCTCCGCCCTCCTGGCCGAAACCCATGGAGGACCGGGAGGCGGTGAAGGAGGCCAACGCCGCGCGGGACCTCATCGGCCTCGCCGCGAAGGGTTCCGTGATCTTCGGGGACTACACGGAGAGCACCTGGAAGTCGGACACGAACTACTACCAGCGGCCGCCCTTCACCCAGCCCTACGTGGTGGACCCCACCGACGCCGCCAACGGGTACGTCTCCTACCACGACGCCGACGGGAACCCCGTCTTCAACGGGGACTACACGGCCACCGACGGGGGTACGAAGCCCACCGACGACGGTCTCGGCACCCTCCCCCGCCGCTTCTACGAGTCCTCCTTCTCGGACGCCCAGATCCACGAGGTGGCGGACCCCGGGTACGTCACCCACATCGACGCCGTGCTCTACACGAACCACCTGCTCTCGGGACGCATCGGGGCCTGCACCTTCAACGGGAGCCTGGTGTCGCGGGACGAGGCGATCATCTACTCCACGAGGGTGGAGATGAACCACGACCCCCGGATCCGGGACGACGGGTACGAGTTCATGGACATCTACCTTCCCCGGGAGCCGACGTACCGGATCTTGTACTGGAGCGAGGGCCGCACTCTGGCCGATACCACCTCCGACCCGACGGAGTGAACCCTCGGGAACGAATCCCGACACTCTTTCCCGGAGGGCCAAGGTGAGAGTCCGGCTCCTGTTGACCGCCCTGATGCTCCTGCTCCCCGGCGCGGCCGGCGCCATGCCCGTGGAGAAGAAGGGATTCAGCCACGGCAGGAAGATCTCCATCTCCGTCGTCCCCTTCATCCAGCCCGTCTTCGGGTTCTTCCGCGACTCCTTCGTGATGGCCTCTTCGGAGAACGCCCTCGATTCCTACCTCGCCTTCC
>JAOZQC010000234.1:0-3951 GCA_029932425.1 Planctomycetota bacterium
GCCGTCCGGGAGCATCCGGGCCGGGCGGCGGCGCTCTTCCCGCTGGCCCTGGGCATCCACCTCCTGGCCCTCGCCGCCGCCCGGGCGGGGAGCCGCCTGGCGGGGGTGCGGGGGGCCGACGCCTCCGGCGTCCTCTTCGCGGCCTCCCAGAAGTCGCTCTACGTGGGCGTGTACGTGGCCGCGGGTTTCTTCCCCGACCTCCCGGGAGCGCTCCTGCCCCTCCTGGCCTACCACGTGACCCAGCTCGCGGCGGACACGGTGGTGGCGGACCGCATCCTCCACGGCGCGGGCCCGCGCCGTCTTCCCTCTCCGGGGGAGGCGGATCCTCCGTCGCCGGCCGCGTGACGCGGCCGTCCCCTCCCCGCCGCCCCCCCGCATCCGCGAGCCGCGCGAGGATTCGGAAGACCGGCCGTACATGCAGGGCCTCGAGGCCGTTTGTCCCCTGCATGTAGGGCCCTCAGGTTGACACGGGGGGGGCCGTCCCCTACCATGTCTCCCGGTTCTCCCCTCGTGTCCGGGGGCCGTTCCGGAGACCGCCGATGAAGCACACGTTCACCGCGGGGCGCGTCCGGCAGATCGCGGGGGTGACCCGCGAGCAGATCCTCTCCTGGGAGAGCGAGGGGCTGATCCGGCCCCGGCGCAACGCCCGGAATCACCGGGTCTTCTCCTCCGAGGACGTGCGCCGGGTGCTGGAGATCACGGGCGCCGTGGTGCACAAGCGGATCGCGGTGGTGAACCAGAAGGGGGGCGTGGGGAAGACCACCACGGTGTTCAACCTGGCTCCCGCCCTGGTGGTGGAGGGACGCCGGGTCCTCGCGGTGGACCTGGACGCCCAGGCCAACCTCACCGTCTCCTTCGGGAAGAGCCCGGACGACCTGCGGCTCACCTCCCACGACCTCCTCGTCGACGACGAGACCGGCGCGGAGGACGCCATCGTGACCACCGAGTGGGAGGGGCTCGATCTCATCCCCGCGGACATCCGCCTGGCCAGCGCGGACGTGCTCCTGCGCGAGATGATCATGCGCGAGCGCATCCTCGCCGCCAAGCTGGAGCCGGTGCTCGACCGCTACGACATCATCCTCTTCGACTGTCCTCCGAACCTCTCCACGATCACCATCAACGCCCTGGTGGCCTCCACGGACGCGATCCTTCCCATGGAGACCCAGGTCTACTCCGTGAAGGCGGTGGAGGATCTCACGAAGACCTTCCGGCTCCTGGCGAGCCGGATGAACCACCACCTGAACGTCCGTGTGCTCCCCACGAAGATCGATCGCCGGGTGAAGATGACGGGCGAGTTCCTGGCCAGCATGGAGGAGAGCTTCGCGGGCCGGATGCTCACCCCGATCCGCACCGACGCGAATCTCGCCAAGGCGCCCATCGCCCGGGAGCCCGCGATCTTCGCCTTCCCGAACTCCCGCGGGGCGAGGGATTACCGGAGGCTGGCGCGGGAGATCCTCGAGGGGACGGGAGAGGACCTCTCCCCGAACGGATCGCGCCCCTCCTGATCCCCGCCGGCGTCCCGGGAAGCGAGCGACCCCGCCGAGGCGGGGCCGCTCTGGGGCTCCTGCCGCACCGGGGCACCGCCGCGAGCGGCGGGCGTCCGGCACGGTGTAGGAGGAGTTGGTCTTTCCTGCCGCGGCGCGGGGGTCCGGCCCCCGGCGCCTTCGAGAGAGCCTCCGTGGGGAGAGAGTTCCCGTCTGCCTGCGCGGGAATCCCCCTCGCAAGGGCCGTACCGCAGCCGGACGCCGGAGAACGATCGGCACAACCTCCTGCGGAGGACGGACTTGCCGCTTCGATCCCCCGGGGACCCCGGCGGGAGCGTCCGCCGGGATGAACGGCGAGGGGCGGGGAAGGGGCCCGCTGTCCTGGAGAATCGACCCGCGGGCCCCCCTCCGGAGCCTCCGGCCGGCCCCCGGGTCCCGGGGGCCGGGCTCAGGACAGGAGGAGCTTCATGCCCGGCTCGGGGAGGAGATCCCCCAGGTCGGCCCGGCGGAACTGGACGTTGAAGCGCCGCGTGCCCGGGACGCGGGGGACGCCGGGCACCGACCACACGACCAGGGGGATCCTCCGGGTGCCGGCCAGGAGGGTCACGGGGTCCTCCGGATGCGGCGGCGCCGGCTCCCCCCCGCCCTCCATCTCGAGGGTGAGGTCCACGAGCACCTCGCTCCCCAGGCGCATGGGGAAGACCTCCACGATCTCGGCGATCCGTCCCTCCCCGCTCATCGGAGAAAGGCCAGCGAGCCCACCATCCGGTCGTAGGCGTCGAGCCCCCCGGGAAAGGCGGACTCCGCGGCGGCCAGGACCACGCGGTAGAGGAGCTTCCGGTGCACCGTGGCCGACACGCGGTACCGGAAGGTCTTGCCCTCCCGGCTCTGGCGGTAGTCGAAGGAGGCGATGCGAAGGCCGCTCACGGGATGGGTCTCGATCCGCCCGCGCCGGATCACGTCCATCTTCCGGCGGCGGATGTCGGCGAGGATCCGGCTCACGTCCTCCTCCAGGCTGCCCGCGGACTCCGAGACATAGACCCGGACCCTCACGGCGAGGCGGGCCGACTCGAACTCCACGCGCGGCCCGCGGGCGGGGAGGCGGACGCTCCAGTCCTCCGGGAAGTAGATCGCGAAGTTCCGGGCGTCGTCGCGGTAGTTCTGCGCCCGCTTCCGCCAGGCCCGGCTCGTGAAGCCCAGGCTCGCGGCGAAGGCCTTCACGTCCTCGGCCACGGATCGCCAGGCGATCTCCCGCACGCGGGCGTAGACCCGGAACCGGCGCCCGAGGTTCAGGCAGTAGAGGGCCAGGGCGTGCTCCGGCCCCCCGGGGCCCCGGAAGGTGTACTCGAACAACACCGCCCGGGGACGGGTGGCGGTGGCTCCCAGCTCCTCGGTGCGGAGAATGGCCAGCGAGGCGTCCTTCGAGAAGCTCTTCTTGAGGTAGGCGATCATCTCCGCGCCGGAGCCGAAGCGGGTCGCGGAGGCGCTGAGGGTGATCGTGGCCCCCGTGCGCGCCTCGCGGTAGCGGACGATGTCCACCCACTCCCCCGCCGGGGTGGGCTTGTCGAGCGTCCTCTTCCAGCCCTTCGGCGGCCGGACCTTCACCTGGTACCGCCGGCTCGTGAACCAGGCTCCCGCCGGGCCGGGGCCCCGGTCCTCTCCGGCCGCCGGGACCATGCTCACCAGAACGAGGGATCCGGCCAGCAGGACGATGAACCGCTTCATGGACACCTCCGGGCGCGCGCCTCGATCCTGTCCGCCATCGCGCCGGGGCCGCGAGGCGGGATCCCGATCCACCCCATAACACCCTGCCGGAGCACGGACTTACATCCGGCTACCGGTGCGATCTCCCCGGGACAGAGTGTACCAGCCCCCGCTCCGTTTTCCAGTGCGAGTTCGCCGCCGTCCCCGGCCGCGGACCCGGAGTGCGGCCCGGACCGGCTCCCCGGCGGACCCCGGTCCCGATCCCGGGCGGAAGCCGCCGCGGACCGCGGCGGCGGTCCCCCCGCCCCCGGGCATCCGCCCGCCGCCTCGCTCCCCGGAGGATCCGGAACGGGTCCGTCACGATCGGCCGGGGCCGCCCCCGCCGCCGGGGCCGGCCGAAACCGTGCCCCCCCGGGAACGAGGCCGGGTAACCTGGGCGCGGATGTTCCCGCTCCTCTCCATCATCGTCGCCTTCTTCCTCGGACTCTCCTACTTCGCGGTGGTGCGGGAACCGCAGGCGCCGGACCTCGCGGGGGCCCTCGCGGTGACGGTGATCACGGGCGCGGCGGCGAAGCTGGTCGCGGACGCGGCGGTGAGGCGCATCCGCCGGGGAAGCCTGCCCGCCGGCTCCCTCGGCCTCCGCATGGCCCTCGTGCAGCGGGTCTGGTGCGTGGCCGCCTACGCGGTGGTGGTCTACCGGTGCCACTGGCCGGAGGTCGTCCGGCGCCTCGGCATCGAGCACTGGGTGCTGGTGGACGACCTC
>JAOZQC010000234.1:3961-5867 GCA_029932425.1 Planctomycetota bacterium
CGACGACCTCGTCATCCTGCTGCCCTTCGCGATCCTCCTCCTCCTCGCCCTGCTGGCCACCTGGTCGGCGGAGTCCCGCCTCGAGCTGCACGAGTTCCGGCTGCCCGCCTACCTCGGTTTCCAGGCCCGGCAGTACCTGCTGCCCGTGGCGCCCCTGCTCCTCTTCCTCCTGCTGGCGGACCTGGTGGACACCGGCGCCTCCGCGGGCCTCCGGTGGGTGGCGGAGATGCGGATCCTCTACCGGGCCTACCCCTTCGTGCAGTGGCTCTCTCTCGGGGTCCTCCTCCTCGTGCTGTACGCCCTCGTCCCCTTCCTCATCCGGTTCTTCTGGGGCGCCCGGCCCCTCCCCCCGGGACCGATCCGGGACCGCCTCCTCGCCTTCTCGCGCCGGGAGGGCTTCCGGGCCCGGGACATCCTCGTGTGGCCCACCGGGGGCCACGTGATGAACGCGGCGGTGATCGGGGTGGCGGGCCCGGTGCGCTACGTGCTCATCACGGACGCCCTCCTGGAGAGCCTCTCCCCGGACGAGATCGAGGCCGTCTTCGCGCACGAGGTGGGCCACGCCAAACATCACCACATGCTGCTGTTCCTGCTCTTCACCCTGGGCTACGCCCTCTTCGTCTTCCTCCTCGCCGGTCTCTTCGAGAACCGGCTCGCCGCCTGGTTCGGCGACGAGGTGGTGTACTACCTCCTGCTCGGCATCGGCGGCTTCCTGGCCTGGTTCGGAATCCTCTTCGGGTTCGTCTCCCGGCGGTTCGAGCAGCAGGCCGACGTCTTCGGCGCCCTCGCCACGCGCCGGGACCCGGGCCCGGCCGGATCACCGGCCCCCGACCCCGACACGCACCCCTTCCTGCGGGCCTTCGAGACCCTGGCCCGCCAGATGGGCGACATCCGCGAGGTGAAGGGCTGGCGGCACTTCCCCCTGGGGGAGAGGATCCGGTTTCTCCGGGGGTTCCTCACCAGCGAGGCGGTGCGGCGGCGCTACCGGCGGAGCATGTCCCTCCTCCTCGGGTTCTACTTCACCTTCCTCGCCGCCCTCGGCCTGGCCGCAGCCGCCTCCGTTCCCGGGCAGCTCCGGGAGGGAGCGGTGCGGGCCTCCCTCCTGCGCGCCCTCTGGTTTCACGAGACGGGCCGGGAGACCGGCGCCATCCGGGAGGCCCTGCGGGCGGAGGACCGGGCCCGGCGGGCGGGGATCCCGCTGGCGGCCGGGGAGATGCCCCCCCGGGACATGGCGGTCTGGAGCCTGTACCTCCTCCGGGCGGGTGATCTCCCGCCCCGCGAGCGGGCCCGCTGGCTCCTCGAGCTCAGCCGGGCCCGCCGCGCTCTCGGGGAGGAGGATCGGGCCCGCGCCGCCCTCGAGGCGGCCCTGGCCGCCGCCCGGGAGACCCCCGGGGGCCTGGCCGATCTCGCCCGCTTCTGCCTGGACCGCCTGGGGGGGGTGCTCACCCTGCGCCCGCCGGAGGTGCGACCCGCCGATCCCCGGCTCGCGGCCTCCCGGATCCTGGACCTCCTGCCGGGCGAGGACCGGCCGCGGGGGCAGCGGGCCGTGCTCTACTTCCGCCTGGCCCGGGCCTACCTGGCCGCGGATCTGCCGGAAGCCGCCCGGGTGGCCGCGGGCCGGGCCATCGACCTCGCGGGCGACCACCCGCGCCTCCTGGACGCGCTCTCCCGGGCGCTCCTCGGGTGCGGGCGCCGCCGCGGCGCCCGCCTGGCCCTCGCCGACGCCCTCGCGCGGCTGCCCCCCGATCACGATCTCGCGAAGGCTCTCGAGAAGCGCCTGGCGGAGCTCTCCGGGACCCCGGGGAAGTGAGGCGCGCCCTTTCCCCGGCGCCCGGTCCCGGAGCCGGGGCCCGTCCGGTCTCCCCCCCTCCCGGCCCCGCCGAATCGTTGACTTCCCTTCCCCGTT
>JAOZQC010000003.1:0-4914 GCA_029932425.1 Planctomycetota bacterium
GGCCTGGTCCTCGCCGCCACCGGCGTGGGCCCCGCACCCGGGTACCTGGCGATCCCGGGGCCGGTGACCCCCGGGGAGGCGGGACGGCGCGCCGCGGCGGCCTTCGAGCCCTCCCCCGCCGTCCGGGAGGACCCCTGGTGGCGGCGCCAGGTCCTGCCCGTCCTGGCCCGGCGGGCGGTGGAGGCGCTCCGCACCGCCCCGCGGCCGCAGGTGGCCCCCGCGGCCCGCTGAGCGGGGTTCCCGGGCTCAGCAGGCTGTCGGAGTATTGAAGTGCGGCCCCGTTACGAGCGCCGTGGGTCCCGTATGCAAGGCGCGGATCTGTTAGCGATGCATGAGCATGGTCTGGGAGCGGCAACGCAGCAGACGGGCCCACGCCGCCGTAACCCTCAGGGCGCAGGGGGGTTGCGGTCTCCTGCTGCGTTGCACGTCGTCGTCGACCCGTCAAGGGTCGACTCCTCCGCGCGCCTTGCATGAGCCTCGCAAGACCCCTGCGCGGGACTCGCATCAATACTCCGACAGCCTGCCAGGCGGGCGGGATCGTACATCTCGGAGGCCTTCAGGGCGGCCACCGCCGCCTTCAGCAAACGGTCCGCCACCCCCCGCAACGCTCGCCCATGCCGATGCCCCCGGGCACGCAATCCCGCGTGGCGGCTCTTCCAGACCGGATCGTGTTGCACCGCCACCCGGGCCCGGTGGTACATTGCCTCCCGCAGGTGCCCGTTGGACGCTCGGCGCATGTGCACCCCGAGCTGCTTCCCGCTGCGACGGGTCACCGGAGCTACCCCGGTCAACACGCGCAGAGCCTGGTAGTCTCTCTCTGCCACCGGGTGCACTGCCTCCGTGAGCAGCGTGGCGAGGACCACCCGGGCGACGCCGGGAAATGATCGCAGGATCCGTGCGTCACGCTGCTCCCTACTCTCCTCCTCCCCTCCCCCGGCGCGGCGCACCGGTAGGCCCGGGGCCCGCGGCAGGGGACCGCGACGGCGCCCGCTCCCGCCCTCTCAGGGCCCGAGGATCACCGGGGTCGCGGCTCCCTCCCGGTTGGAAAGGAGGACGAGCTCGTTCTCCGGCCACCGGTTCTCGGCCTCGATCCCGATGCCGGGGGGCGGGCGCCGACCCTCGCCGCCGGCGAGCAGTTCGAAGCCCGGGCGTCGCACCAGCAGGAACCTCTCTCCCTTTCCCGCGAGAAAGCGGAGGGCCGCCTCGCGGCCGCGCACCGTCTCGATCCTCCTTCGCGCGTAGAACACGAGCCGGGGCCCGGGCCGGCGCGCGCCCCGGGCGGTGCCGAGGTAGGCGACCCGGGCGTCCGGGCCCGCCCGTTCCCGGAGCACCGAGAGGAAGGGAGCCACGGACCGGCGTTCGTTCAGGGAGGGGAGGACGACGAGGAAGGTGACGAGGCAGCCCGCCGCCAGGGCCCCCGCGAACGCCCCGATCAGCGCGCGGGGCCGGGCGAGGAGGGAGGCGGCGAGCCACCCGCCTCCCACCACGGCCCCGGCCGCGGCCAGCGGCCGCAGGCGGGATCCCACCTCCGGCCGGAACGCGGCCAGGACCCCCGCGACCAGGACGGCGGCGGCGACGGCGGCCAGGGGCGCGCGGAGCCAGCGCTCCGCGGCCCGGACGGGCGCCTCGGAGAGGAGGCGCGCCGCGAACCAGCCGGCCAGGAGAGCCGTGGGGGGCAGGAGGGGGTCGAGGTAGTTGGAGCGTTTCGAGCCGTTCGCGGAGAGCATGAGCAGACCGAAGGCGATCCACACCGCGAGGAGGAGCAGGCCGCGGCGCTCCGAGGAGGGCAGGACCCGGCGGCGGGCGTACCGGACCGCCCCCGGCAGGAGGGCCGCGAAGGGGAGGGCGACCAGCGGATAGCGGAGGAGCAGGTAGTGCCAGGGGTGCGGATGGGCCGAGCCGGTGAGGATCCTCCCGTACTCCGCGAGGTCGATCCAGAGGAAAAGAGGGGCCAGGGAGAGGATGACGGCCGCCGCCGCCCCGAGGAGAGGAAGGCGCCGGGCCTGGGAGGAGAGGAGCAGGTAGAGGACCGCCGGAGGCAGGACGAAGAGCGGTCCCACCCACTTCGTCATCACCCCGAGGGGGAGGGGAAGCAGGAAGAGCAGCGCCGCCGCGGGCTTCGATCCCTCCCCCCTCTCCCAGCGCACGAAGCCGAGGAAGGAGAGGCACACGAAGAACGTGAGGAGCACGTCCATCCTGGCGGTCCGGGCCTCCTTCACGAAGACGGGAGTGACGGCCAGGAAGAGGGCGGCGAGGAGAGCGGCCCGGCGATCGAAGAGGGTCAGGCCGAGGAGATAGACGAGGAGGACCGTGGCCACGCCCGCCAGGGCGCCCGGCAACCGGGCCTCGAGCTCCGTGAGGTCGCCGGTGACGCTCGCCGTCGCGGCCTGGAGCCACATGAGGAGGGGAGGCTTCTTCGCGTACGGCCGGCCGTTCACGGTGAGGTGGAGCCAGTCGCCGGAGTCGAGGATCTCCCGGGAGGCCTGGGCGTACCGGGCCTCGTCCGATCCCCAGAAGTCGAACGCGGAGAGCCCGGGCAGCATGAGCACCGCCGCCAGGAGCACGAGGCCGAGCGGGAGGATCCGGTCGTGGAGCATGGGCGAGAGTCTACCCCACTGCGGCGCCCGGCTCCGGGCGGATTCCGGCAACGCCTCCCGTCCCCCGGGCCTGCGGATCGTCCCCGTGCTTCACGGGACGGGGAAGGCCTGGACGGCCCGGGCCGGCGCCTCCGCAGGGGCCCGGGGGCAAGACGGGGGTGACGCCAAGGGTGTCGAAAGGAGAAACCCCCGCGGACTCGAGGTCGCGGCCCATCGCCGTCGCCATCTCCCCCGCGCCGCTCCTTCCCGGCATGTTCCGCCGGGGTGAGGCGGGCCCGCGGATCCGGAGATGCTCCGGAAATCTCCCGGCCGTCAATCGAGGCGGACGGGGATGGTCTGGGTGGCGCCTCGGGTGACGGTGACCCGGCGAGGCTCTTTCAGCGATCCGGCCACCCGGACGCCTCCCGTGGTGACGGGGCGGAAGACGAAGAGGCGGTAGTCGCCGGGAAGGACATGGAGGACCGCCACACCCTTCTCGCCGGTACGTCCATGGCCCGTGAAGTCCCCCTGGAGGTTCACGAAGGCGCCGGCCACGGGCTTCCCGTCCTTGTCCGTGACCTCCACCCGCACCTCCACCGTCGTCTCGAGGTAGATGCGGATCCCCGTCACGTCCTCGCCGCCGATCACCGTGAACCGGTCGGACCGGCCCCGGGCGTCCCCCTTCCGGGCCCGGATCTCCCACTCTCCGGGGCTCACGTCCGTGATCTCGAAGCGGCCGTGGTCGTCGGTCTGCAGGCGGCCCGGTCCCGTGAAGATCATGCGGCCGCCCCCCGAGAGAGAGACGCGCCGGAGAGAGAGGTTCGCGTCCGGTACGGGACGGCCGGAGGCGTCGAGGACCAGGCCGCGTACCGTGCTGAGCGGGATCCGGAATGTGACCTTCCGGGTGGCCCCCGCCGCGATCACCACCCGCTTCTCCCGCCCCTCGCAACGGACGGTCCAGGGGCCGGGGTCGAGGTTGTCGAAGTGGAACCCTCCTTTCGCGTCGGAGAACGCGAACCGGGGGATCTCGATCCGCGCGCGGCCGCCGGGGCCGGTGGTGACGAGGGGGCCCTTCACCCCCTCCCGCTGCAAGGTGACCTGCTTCCGGAGCGGCTTGCCGGAGGTGGAGAGCACGACTCCCCGGAGGGCCCCCTTTTCCGTGTCGTAGAGGTCGTGGCGCGTCACCTCCCCTTCTCGGACCCGCACCACCTCCGCGTCGTCGGGCACCTCTTCGGGCTTTCCGGCGCTTCCCCCTGTGATCGTGACCGAGGTGGCCATGACGACTCCGCCGCCCCCTCTCGGTGTCCGAACGCGGTACTTCCCGGGGGCCAGATGCTCGGCCCGGTAGACGCCGCTCTCGTCCGCCTTCACCCGCCGGCCGAAGTCTCCGTAGATGCGGACGTTTCCCATCTCCCGGGACACGAGGACCTCCGCCCCCGGCATGGGTCGCCCGCCGGGACCGAAGACCGTGCCCATGATCGTGCCGCCCTCGCCGAGAGAGACCAGGGCGTCGATCACGTCCCGGCCCTTCTCCACGGTGATTTTCCCGGAACTCCCGGGGGCGAGGTCCGGCGCCGAGGCGATCACCTCCACCTCGCCGGGCGCGACGCCCCGGATCGTGAACCTCCCCTGGTCGTCCGTCTTCGCGGCTTTCGCCCCGGGGTGCGGCCTTCCCTGCATGCCCAGGAAGAAGGAGAACCGGTCGTGGGGGCGCACCCACACGGAGGCTCCCGCCACGGGCTCCCCGGAACGGCTCCGCACCACGAGCCCGGAAATCGTCGAGCCGCGGGAGAGACGGATGACCACGTCCCGGGTGGTCGCCTCCTTCACCACCTCGAAGGGCTCGGACCGGCCCGGGACGCAGCCCTCGGCCGTGGCCTCCGCCACGTAGCGTCCGGGAGGAACGCCCCCGATCTCGAAGATCCCGGTGCCCGCGGGGAAGGAACGACGGAGGGCGGACCGGCCGGCCGGGAAGGGGAAGGGGGTGGACGCGGAACCGCCGACCCGGCGGAGATCGATCCGGTAGGGGACGGCGAGGCGGGCCCCTGTTTCGTCGTACACGCTGCCCGTCACCGCCCCTCCGGCCGAAAGGACGAGCCGGACCTCGGTCTTCCCGTCGGGGGCGGGCTTCACGGTGCGGGTGGCGGCGGCGAGGTAGGGATCCCGCCGGGCGGAGACGTCCACCCGTCGTCCCGCGGGGAGGCCTCCGATCTCGACCCGGCCCGCGGTGTCCGTCGTGCCCCGCCGGACCGCGCTCTTCCGGCCCCGGACGGACGCCGACACGGGCGCTCCCGCCACGGGGGAGCCCCCCTCGTCCACCACGGTGACGACGAGCACG
>JAOZQC010000003.1:4924-20079 GCA_029932425.1 Planctomycetota bacterium
GGCGGAGCCGGCCGGTCCTTCCTTCCCCTTCTCCGCCGCCTCTCCGGACGCCGGGGGAAGGTCGATGCCGCGTTCCGGCTCGGCCGCCTCCGGTTCGGCGGGCGGCCGGGGCTGCGTTTCCGGTTCCGGGCTCGGGCCGAGGAGAACGGCGACCAGGACGAGGGCCGCCACGGCGACGGCGGCGGCGAGGATGACTTTCGGGCTCATGGCGCCCCCCGGGGGTGTTCCCTCCACCCTACGGTACGGGAGCGGGGCCCGGTCTGCACCACGGAAAACCGGGCCCCGGGCCGTACAATGAAACGGGCACCCCGGGAGGTCGCGCCATGCTCGAGTTCCACGTCCAGGTCGAGGGAGGGCCGGACCGGGTGGTCCGGATCGAGGAGGACGCCTTCACGGCGGGATCCGGGGAGGAGGCGCGGCTCCGCCTCGAGGATCCGGCGGCCGAGCCCGCCCACTTCCGCGTGGAGGTGCGGGAGGCGGGGGTGGTGCTCGTGGACAACTCCACCGCCGCGGGCACCCGCGTGAACGGGGAGTACGTGTCGCAGGTCCGCCTCCACGCGGGGGACGTGATCGAGGTGGGGGGCGTGCGGATCGTCCGCGCCCTCCAGACGGCGGGGGCCCCGGAACCGGCGCCGGCCGCCCCCGGCGCCGCGGCGGCCCCGGTACCCCGGAAGAAGGCGCCGAGGCCCGCGTCCGGCTCCGGGAAGCCCGGCCGGGGCCCCCGCGCGGTCCGCCGGCGAAGTGGCGACCTGGTTCCCGCCGCCGTGCTCACCCTGCTCGCGGCGATGGCCGTGGCGGGGTTCTTCCTCCTCACGCGAATGGGCTCGCGGAAGGGACCGGAGCGGGCGGCGCGGCCGGCCGCGGCGGGGGGGACGGCGCAGGCGCCGGCCGCCGGCACCGGGGCGCCCGGTCCCGGCTTCCGGGCGCCCGGAGAGGACCCGCTGAAAGGGCTCGAGCCGGTGGAGCGTTCCGCGCGGGCGCGCCCCGTCCCCTCCCGGCTCGAGCCCGGACCCGGGGTCTCCCGTCCTCCCAAGGGGCGGACGGAGCCCCGGAGTGCGGAGGCCGCGGCCGCGGCGGCGGCGAAGGCGAGGGAGGAGGCGGCCCGCCGGGCGGAGCGGGAGCGGCGGGTCCGGGAGGCCGAGCGGCGGCTGGCGGCGATCCGGAAGACGTTGCGATCCCGGATCGACGACTACGACTTCGGCGGGCCGCTCGCCGAGCTGGACGACCTCCTGGACCGGGCGCCGCCCGGCCGGGCCCGGGACGAGGCCGCGGCCCTCCGATCCGATCTCTTCCGGGCGCGGCGGGTCTTCCGGCGCCTGAAGGAGGTGCTGGGGCGGGAGAAGGGGCGGGTGATCACCCTCTCCAGCGGGCTCAGGGTCACGGTGACGGGCACGGACGAGGAAGGGTTCGAGGCCCGGATCGGCAGCGCCACCGCCCGGAAGAAGTGGATCGAACTCGATCCCGGCACCGTCCTGGGCATCCTCACCGAGGACACCTACACCGCCGAGGACTGCCTGGACCTGGCGGCGTTCGGCGCGGTGTTCGGGCTGAAGGACGACGCGGAGCGGGAACTCGCCACGGCCTTCCGGCGGGACGCCGCCCGGAAGCCGGAGATCGACGCCGCTCTCGCCCGGCTCCGCGAGGTGGAGGTCCCGGCCGGGGGCTTCGTTCTCCACGAGGGCCGGTGGGTGACGCCCGAGGAGAAGGACTACCTGGACCGGGGGTTCGTCTTCCACGAGGGGAAGTGGCTCTCCCCGGACGAGTACCGGGAAGCCCTGGGCTGGGTGAAGGTGGAGGGGAAGTGGCTCTCCCCCAGGCAGTACCGGAAGCTCCTGGCGGCGCAGAAGGCGGAGGAGGAGCTCGCCCGGAAGTACATGCCGAAGGGGCTGATCGACCGCCCCGGATACGGCAAGGCGGTCACGGATTTCCGGAAGAACCCCGTGGTGGTGAAGACCCGGCACTACCGGATCAAGACGGACCTCTCCCGGGAGGTGGCCAACGACGTGGCGTACACCATGGAGGTCCTCCGGTCGAACTTCCTGAGTATCTTCGGGATGCGCAGCGGGGGAGCGAAGTTCACGGTGAACCTGGTGGCGAACCGGGACGAGTACCGGAAGACCTGGCGGCGGGCCGGGGGCAGCCTGGGCTTCGCGGGAGGCGGGCAGATCTGCACGTTCTACCAGCCGCCCATGACCACCTCCGTGCTCATGCACGAGGGGACCCACCAGTTCATCTTCAAGTTCGCCCCCACTTGCCCGCGGT
This sequence comes from Planctomycetota bacterium, assembly GCA_029932425.1. Classification (GTDB taxonomy): domain Bacteria; phylum Planctomycetota; class JAJSAM01; order JAJSAM01; family JAJSAM01; genus JAOZQC01. Next base: position 7,187 of record JAOZQC010000003.1, read on the forward strand.
GGCTGCACGAGGGGATGGCCACCTTTTTCGAGTGCAGCAAGTTCGAGTTCGACAAGAAGCGGAAGCGGCCGGTGATGAAGGTGGGGCTCCTCAACTCCATGCGGCTTTCGAGCTTTCAGCGCGAGGTCCGGATGAAGCGCTCCCCGAGCCTCGAAGTGTTCATGCGGGGACGGGGGGGCAACCCCTATGCGGACGGCTGGGCGCTCGTCTACTACCTGGCGAAGGGAAAGGGCGGGCAGTACGCTGATCGACTCCAGGACTTCGTCCGGGCCGCGGGCAAGGGCGACGCCGTGAAGCACTTCAAGGAGATCTTCAAGATCAAGGACCTGGCTGCCTTCGAGAAGGAATGGCGCGCCTACATCATGGCCCTCGATCCCGCCAAGGGCGTCAGCCTGAACTCCCCCCTCCGCTGAAGGAACCATACGGAGGCGGGAGAGTTTTGTAGCCTTCGCGGCGGCTCACCCGCCGGTGGTGCGAAGCCCGCGGGAAGGGGCCGCGACCGTCGCGGCGGCCCGAAGGACGTCCGCCGCGGCTTCCTCCTCGAGGGAAGGTGTGGCCCCGGCGGCGACCGTGTCCCCTGCCCCTCGAAGACGGGAAGGGGCGGCGTCCACCCGCGGCGTCCGGCGATGCTTCACCCGCGTGCCGCTTCGGGGCGGGGCCGATTCGTGTCCCGGAGCGGTCGTCCCGCCCTCGGTTCGGAAGAGTGAGAAAGTCGTGCCTGTCAGCGATGTTTCACGGGGCGGGCGGGGAAGCCGATCCGGCGGCGGGCCTTCTCGATGGTCTTGCGGGCCCGGCGTTCGGCGCGGGCGGCGCCCTCCGCCATGAGGCGGTCCAGAGTCGCCTTGTCCTCGCGGAGCTCCCGGAATCGCTGCTGGATGGGCGCGAGCTCCTGCACCAGGATCTCCCCCAGGTCCTCCTTGTAGGCTCCGTAGCCCTTGCCCGCGTAGGCCTCCCGGATCTCCTCCATGCTCTCTCCGGTGAAGGCGCTCCGGAGGACCATGAGGTTCGAGATGGCGGGGCGGCGCTCGGGGTCGAAGGCGACCTCCGTCCCGGAATCGGTGACCGCCTTGCGGATCTTCGAGCGGATGACGTCCGGGGGATCGAGGAGCGCGATGTAGCTCTTGGGGTTGTCCGAGGACTTCGACATCTTGCTCGTGGGGTCCGTCAAGCTCATGATCCGCGCCCCCACCTCCGGGAAGTACGGCTCGGGCACCACGAAGGTCTCCCCGTACATCCGGTTGAACCTCTGGGCCACGTCCCGCGTGAGCTCGAGGTGCTGGCGCTGATCGTCGCCCACCGGGACCAGGTTCGCGCCGTAGAGCAGGATGTCCGCGGCCATGAGGGCGGGATAGAAGAAGAGACCGGCCCGGATGTTCTTCCCCTGCTTCCCGGCTTTCTCCTTGTACTGCGTCATCCGCGAGAGCTCGCCCATGTAGGTGTGGCAGCCGAGGATCCAGGCGAGCTCCGCGTGGGCGGAGACGTGGGACTGGACGAACACCGTGCTCCTCTCCGGGTCGATGCCCGCCGCCAGGTAGAGGCAGAGGAAGTCGAGGGATCGCTTGCGCAGGAGCTTCGGCTCCTGGGGCACGGTGATGGCGTGCATGTCCACCACGCAGTAGAGGCAGTCGTACTCCTCCTGCAGCTTCACCCAGTTCCGGAGGGCCCCGCAGAGGTTCCCGATCATCAGGTCCCCGGAGGGCTGCATGCCGGAGAGGAGGACCGGCATCGTCCGGTCGTCGCCCATGGCTGGCTCCTTCGTCCCGTTCGGCGGTGCCCTTTCCATACCAGAGATGGGGGCCCCGCCGTTACTCTTCCCGTCGAGGGACGGCCAGCCATGAAACCGCGGACGAGAAGAACGGGGCGGCGGCACGCCGGCGGGAGATCCCGGGGATGAGGATCCGGATCGAGACGCCCGTCCTCTCCCTCGGGGTCGTGATGCTCACCGGCATCCGCATCCCGGAGGACTACGAGCCCCTGCCGGAGCCCGTGCCGGAAGACGACATCCAGGTCGTCCGCCGTCTCTACCGGGCCATCGGCCAGGACCCCACCCGGAACCGCCCCTCCTCGGAGGCCCTCGTGCGCCGGATCCGGAAGGGGCTCGGCCTCCCCCGCATCAACGCCTTGGTGGACGCCATCAACCACTGCTCCGCCACCCTCGTGCGCCCCTTCGGGGCCTACGATCCGGAGAAGCTCACGGGGGACCTCGTCCTCCGCATCGGCCGGGAGGGGGAGGGCTACGAGGGACACGGCCGCTGGGTGAACCTCGCGGGGCGTTTCGCCTTCTTCGACGAGAAGGGGCCGTTCGGGAACCCCACCATGGACAGCCTGCGCACCCGCCTCACGGAGAGCGCCACCCGGGCCCTCGTCACCGTCTTCGCCCCCGCGGACGATCCCCACCCCCGGCTTCCCTGGGTGGCGGAGACCCTGACGGGGGTGGTGGGTGGCGTGGCCGAGATCCGGATCGTCCGGCCGGAGGGCGTGGACCCCGAGCACCGCGGCTGATCTCCGGGCCGGGCGGCCCCGCCTCCTCTGCGATCCGGCGCCCCGTCCCGGCGTCCGTCCCCCCGTTCCTACTCCAGGTAGGTGTAGCGCTGGAGGCCGGAGCGGTAGAAGCGGAGGAGACGCGTCGATTCCTCCAGGGTGAGCCGCCCGCGCTTCACGGCCCGCTCCGCCTCCCGGCGGAGGCGGTTCAGGAGGTCGGCGCCGGAGTACTGCACGTAGCCGAGCACCTCCTCCACCGTGTCGCCGTGGACGACGTGGCGGATCTCCGCCGTTCCGTCCGCGTCGAGCTGCACGTGGACGGCGTGGGTGTCGCCGAGCAGGTTGTGCAGGTCCCCCAGGATCTCCTGGTACGCCCCGATGAGGAAGGCTCCCAGGTAGTAGGGCCGTCCGTCGAAGGGATGCAGCTCGAGGGTCCGCTTGTCGTCGCGGAGGTCGGTGAAGCCGTCGATCTTCCCGTCGGAGTCGCAGGTGATGTCGGCGAGCACGCCCCGGCGCGCGGGCCGCTCGCCGAGCCGGTGGATGGGGGCGATGGGGAAGTGGTGGTTCACCGCCCAGGCGTCGGGCAAGGACTGGAAGATCGAGAAGTTGCAGAAGTAGGTGTCCGCCAGGAAGTCGGGAAGCCCCTCGAGCTCCTCGGGAACGGGATCCATGGAGTGGGTGAACCGGGCGACCTTCTGAAGCAGCGCCCAGAAGAAGCGCTCGGCGACGCACCGCTGCTCGAGATCGAGGTAGCCGAGGTTGAAGAGGTGGAGCGCCTCGTCGTAAGCCTGGAGCCCGTCGTGGAAGTACTCGATGCAGTTCTTCCTGGTGATGTCCCGGTTGGCCTCGAAGAGGTCGTAGAGCGGCTGGGGGATCTCCTCCGCGCCGTTGTCCTCCGGCAGCGGATCCGGGGCCGGGAACTCGTCGAAGTGGGAGACGCCGAGGATGTCGAAGACGAGCACGGAGTGGTACGCCACGAGCGCCCGGCCCGACTCGCTGATGATGGTGGGGTGCTCCACCTGCTCCTCGTCGCAGGCGCTCATGATCCGGTAGACGACGTCGGAGGCGTACTCCTCGAGCGTGTAGTTCATGCTCGATTCCCAGTTCGTCCGGGAACCGTCGTAGTCGACGCCGAGGCCGCCCCCCACGTCGAGGTAGGTGATCCCCGCCCCCGCCTTCCGGAGCTGCACGTACATCCTCGCCAGCTCGGTCACCGCCTGCTTGATGCTGCGGATGTTCGTGATCTGGCTGCCCAGGTGGAAGTGGAGGAGCTTCAGGCTGTCCTCCATGCCCCTCTCCTTCAGGAACCGGAGGGCGCGTCGCACCTCGGACACGAAGAGCCCGAACTTGCTGCGCATGCCCCCCGAGAGCTCCCACTTCCCGGCGCCACGGGCGGCCAGCTTCACCCGGATTCCGAGGTCCGGCCGGACGCCGTGCACCTCCGAGTACCGGACGATCTGGAGGATCTCGCTGTACTTCTCCACCACGGGAATGACCTGGTGGCCCATCTTCTGGGCCAGGACGGTCATCTCGATGTACTCGTCGTCCTTGAACCCGTTGCAGACCACGGGCAGGCCGTGCTCCGCGGCGAGGGGGAGGACGGCGATGAGCTCCGGCTTGCTGCCCGCCTCGAGCCCGAAGCCGAATTCCGCGCCGAACTCGCAGATCTCCTCCACCACCTGGCGTTGCTGGTTCACCTTCACGGGGTAGACGCAGAAGTAGCCGCCGCGGTAGTGGTTCTCCGCGATGGCGGTGCGGAAGGCCTCCGCCAGCGCCCGGATGCGGTCCCGGAGGATGTCGGAGAACCGAAGGAGGATGGGAGGGCGGATGTCGCGCACGCGGAGGTCGTCCACCAAGTCCTTCAGGTCGATGGCCTGCGCGGCGTCCTTCCCCGGGAGCACCGTGAGGTGTCCCCGCTCGTTCACGCCGAAGTAGCCCTGGCCCCAGTACCGGATCCCCCAGGTCTCCAGGGCGTCTTCCAGCGACCACCGCTTCGTCGGGTCCTTCCGCATCGCCGCCGCGCCTCCTGGGGAAACGCGAATCGTCGCATCCGTGCCGCGGGAAGCCAAAAGGTTCAGCCCCTCCCGGGGTTCGTGCCGATGAGAAGAACCCCGGGAGGTATCCATCGCCGTGAGCCAGACCATCACCGAAGTCCGCGACGCCTGCGGCGACATCCGCCGGCGTCTCCTCGACGTCATGGTGCTCGAGGAGGAGACCCTCGACCCCATCCTCACCGCGCTCCTCGCGCGCGGGCACGTGCTCATCGAGGGCATCCCGGGCACGGGCAAGACGCTGCTGGCCCGGACCCTGGCGCGGGTCGCGGGCCTCCAGTTCCACCGGATCCAGTTCACGAACGATCTCATGCCCTCCGACATCGTGGGCTCCTCGGTGTGGCGCCCGGACCTGGGGGAGTTCCGGTTCGTGCGCGGTCCCCTCTTCGCCAACGTGGTGCTGGCCGACGAGATCAACCGCACGAGCCCGCGGACCCTCTCCTGCCTCCTCGAGGCCATGGAGCGGGGCCAGGTCACCGTGGAAGGGGAAGCCCTGACCCTGGCCGAGCCCTTCTTCGTGCTCGCCACCCGCAACCCCATCGAGTTCCACGGCACCTACCCCGTCCCGGAGGCCGCGCTGGACCGGTTCCTCATGCGGGTCCATCTCGGCTACCCGGGGGTGGACGGGGAGCTGCGCCTCTACCTGGGGGAGGACCCGGAGGCCGTCCTGGACGGGCTCGAGCCGGCGATCGAGAGACGGGATCTCCTGGCCCTCATGGACGCCGTGGACACCATCCGCGTGAGCGAGCCCGTGGCCGCCTACTGCTACCAGGTGACGGCCGCCACCCGGGCCCACGAGTCCGTGGCCCTCGGCGTGAGCCCCCGGGCCGCCATGTCCTGGATCCGGGCCGCGCGCGCCCGGGCCCTCCTCGCGGGGCGGGACTACGTGCTGCCCGATGATCTGAAGGCCCTGGCCCACCCGGTGCTCTCCCACCGGATCTTCCTCGCGGGAGGCGGGGACGCCGGCGAGCTCATCGAGGAGATTCTCGCGAGCGTGCCCGTGGTGCTGTGAGGCCGCCCCTCCCCACCGGACTGGGGGTGAAGGCCCTCCTCTTCTACGGGGTGCTCGGGGGCGCCTTCCTCGCCGCCCCCTACTCGAACCTCTACTTCCTCCTGCTCGCCTTCCTCACCGTCCTGGGGGTCCTCGGGTACTTCTGGACGTGGAGGAACCTGGCCGGCGTCACGGGGCGGATCCCGGACATCGAGCCCCACCCCGCGGGGGCGCCGGTCCCCTGGCGCGTCGAGGTCCGGGCCGGGCGCCGCGCGCGGTTCGGGCTCCGGGCGAGGATGGTGCTCTCGGGCCACGGCCCCGTGTACGCCGCCGCCCAAGTGCTCGAGGGTTCGAGCGCGATCCGCGGGGCGCTGCCGCCGCTGCCCCGGGGCGTGTACCGGGTGGAGAGGGCCGACCTCGGGAGCAACAGCCCCCTCGGGCTCTTCGGGGTCCGTCGCGGGATCCCCGGGCCGGACGCCGTGGTGGTCTACCCCTCCCCGGCCGCCGCGCCGGAGCTCCGCCGGGGGGCCGCCGGCCTGGCCGACCTCCTGGGGAACGGGTTCTCGGGGGAGGGCTTCCTCCAGCCCTCGAGCCTGAGGGAGTACCGGCCCGGGGACGATCCCCGGCGCATCCACCACAAGGCGAGCGCGCGGCGCGGCGCCTTCGTGATCAAGGAGTTCGAGGGGGGGGCGGGGAACGGGATCGAGGTGGTCCTCGACCGGCGGACGGACCCGGCGTCGCTGGAGCACGCCCTCTCCCTCCTCGCCGCGGTGGCCCTCGCCGCCCGGGAGGGAAAGGAGGTGGTGGAGCTGAAGAGCCAGGGATTCGCGGGGACCTTCGGCCCGGGCCACCGGCCGTTTCGGGAGCTGCTCACCTTCCTGGCCGCGGCGGAGCCCCTGCCCGCGGGAGGCCCGGCCCCGCCCCCCGCCTCTCCCGCCGTGCCCCGCCTCCCCGCCCGCCGCCCGGCCGGAGGCCGGCCGTGAGGGTCCTCTTCCGCCTGCTCCTGGTGGCGCTGGTCCTGGCGGACCTGGGGTTCGTGTACATCACGGAGGCCGCGAGCTGGATCTGGCTCGGCCCCCTCCTCCTCCTCACCGTGGCCTCGCCGCTTCTCCTGCCGCTCCGGCGTCACCTCTCGTACCGGCTGCTCTGGAACGGCTCCGTCCTGGCCGCCTTCACCATCCTCGTGCAGCACGCCAGCCGGGCCGGAGTGGCGTACCTCCTCGAGGACGGCCTGCTCCTCGCCGCCCTCTGCCAGGTGCATCTCCTGAACAACATCGGGCCGGACCAGAAGCCCGACCTCCTCTTCTTCAACTCCTTCCTCATCGCGGTGGTCACCAGCTACCTCTCCCTCGACCTCATGTACTCCGTGCTCTTCCTGGTCTACGCGCCGCTCCTGGTCCTGGCCCTCCAGGTGTACGCCCTGCTCCGGTCGGGAGGGGAGGGCCGGGGGAGCACGGGCCGGGTCCTCCGGGACGGGCTGGTCCGGGCGGCGGCGGCGGTGGGGATCACGATGCTCGTCTTCCTCTACCTGCCCCGCGACTTCCACCGCAAGGGGCTCCTCGGCGACCGCATCCGCTTCCGGCCCCCGGCGGGCATGCTCGAGGCGGACTTCACCGAGGAGGTGACCCTCGGGCGCTCGGGGCCGATGCGGGTGAGCGACCGGGTGGTGCTCACCGTCCGGCTGCTCTCCGGGACCCCCGCGGACGTGCCGGGGTACTTCCGGGGGGCCACCCTGGACTTCTTCGACGGCCGGCACTGGCGGTACGCCCGCGGGACGAGCGTTCCCGGGGACGAGCGCTGGGTGCCGGCGGGCGACGGGACCTTCGCCCGTCCCGGGCACCGGGGGGCGGCGCGGATCCGGGTGGAGCTCCTGGACCCCCACGCCACGCGTCTCTTCCTCCCGCTCTCCGCCGTTCGCTTCGCCCTGGAGGGCGGGGGCCGGGGAGGCCGGGTGGCGCCCCTTCCCGACCTGACCGTGTACCGCCCACGGTCCGGGCTCGACCGGCAATCGGTGAGCTACACGGCGACCCTCTCGCGGCCCGGGAGGGCGGCCGGGAGGACGAGGCGTTCCCGGGTTCCGCGCCGGGTTCCCGCCCATCTCCGGAACCCGGCGGGCAAGGTCCCCCCCGCGGCCCGGAGTCTGGCGGAGAGGATTGCGCGGGACCTCCCCGCGGACGCGCCCCAGCGCGTGGTGGTGGAGGCCTTCCGCTCGTTCCTGTCCCGGAGGTATCGCTATCTCCTGCCCGGTCAGGAGGGAAGCGCCCGCGACCTCGGGGAGTTCCTCCGCGGCGGGGCGGGGGGACACTGCGAGTACTTCGCCACCGCCCTCGCCGTCCTCCTCCGGATCCGGGGGATCCCCTGCCGGCTCGTTACCGGCTACCGGTCGGAGGAGTGGGACGCCGCGAACCGGGTGCTCGCGATCCGGGCCCGGCACGCCCACGCCTGGGTGGAGGTCCTGGATCCGGACGCGGGGTGGATGACGGTGGACCCCACGCCGCCCGGGGACGGGGCCGCGGGAGCGGCGGGGGAGGGGATCCTCGCCCGGCTGGGAGCCCTCCTGAACCGCACCTGGAACGAGGTCACCGGTTTCGACGAGAAGGCCCGCCGCCGCGCCGTGGCGTGGCTCGCCGCGCTCCCCTCTCGGGTGGGGGCCGGGATCGGGCGCCGGCCGTGGCTGCTGCTCCTCGCCCTGCTCCCGGCCGGAGGCCTCTGGCTCCGAAGGACCCTCCGCCGCCGCCGGGTTCCCCCCGAAGTCCGGGCCTGGCTCGCGGCGGCGGGGAGTCTGGGCCTCGAGCGCCCACCGGGCGAGACCCCCCGCGCCTTCCTGGCCCGCGCCCGCCGCCGGGCCCTTCCCCCGAAGAGGCTCCGCCGCCTGGAGGAGACCACCGCCGCCCACGAGGCGGCCCGCTACCGGTGACCCGGCCGGAAGCGGCCCGGGAGCCGGACGGGGACGAACCGCCGCGGATCACCGGTTCATTCCGAGGAGGAAGCACAGTCCGACGCCGAGGAAGAAGGCCGCGTACCCCAGGGCCAGGAAGGCGAAGGTGAAGAAACCGGTGTCGTTCGTGTCCTCGTGGGAGACGTAGAGCCGGTACGCGATCAGGTTGGCCAGCGATCCGAACAGGCTGCCGAAGCCGCCCACGTTGCTTCCCCAGAGCAGGGCTTTCCAGTGGGTCGTGAACTTGGCGAAGAGAAGGGTCGCCGGGACGTTGCTCATGACCTGGCTGGCCAGGGCGGAGAACACGAACACGTGCCCGGCGTGTCGCAGCTCCGGGGCCAGGAGGATCTTCATGTTCTCGGCGAGGCCGAAGAAGAAGAAGAAGCTGAGGAGGAGGGAGTAGTCGATGCGCAGGCACCTCCGGTCGAACAGGAGCACGTAGGCCGCCACCAGGAAGGCGGCGGACACCGGCAGCACCCGGAGCACGGTGAGGAGGACGAGCGCCAGCAGGGCTCCGTAGACGAGGGAGGAGGGCCTCGTCTTCCCGGCCCGGATCGGCGGTTCCCCGGTGCCGCCCGCCCGGAGGAACAGGGAGAGGACGGCCAGGAGGACGAAGAAGACCAGGGAGAAGGGGGCGATGGAGACGAGGAACTCGGAGGGAGAGAGCCCATAGTACCAGTAGAGGAAGAGGTTCTGGGGGTTTCCGAAGGGAGTGAGCGCGGATCCGGCGTTGGCGGCCAGGGCCTCCAGGATGACCACCACGGCCTTGCCTTCGATGCCGAGGGCCAGGGTCACGGGCACGATCACGATCAACGCCACGTCGTTCGTGACGAGCATGGAGAGGAAGAACGTCGCCGTCACCAGCTTGAAGGGAACGGCCTTCCCCCCCTCGAGACCCCGCGACAGCCGCAGGATGAGACCGCTCTCCTCCAGGCCCTTGATCGCGAGGAGGAGCGCCAGGAGGACGAGGAGCACCTGCAGCTCCCGGGACGAGTAGGCGGGGAGACCGCCGGCGTGGATCGAGGTCAGGGCGAAGCCGGAGGCGGAGACGATCAGGAGCCATTCCCTGAGGAGGAAACGGGACAGCCCGCCCGCGGGCCTCGCCTGGTGTCGCTCTCGCCGGAAGCTCACATCCGGTTCCTCGCGGCCGGCGCTTCCGGGTTCCCGGGGCGCGCCGGTTCGGGACGGCGGTACGGGCCATGGTCGGCCCGGGCTCCGGGGGACCAAGGAAGTCCGGACGGAGCGGGCGGCCCCCGGGAGGATTGATGTTCCGGGGCGGGGGTCGTATACCGGGCGGCATGCGCACGATACTGGTGGGACTGGCGGTGGTCCTGGCGGCGGCGCCGGGGCCTGCGGGAGAGGCTACGGAACCCGGGGCCGGGGCGGGGACGGGGGCGAAGAGGTACGAGATCCCCGCGGGGAGCTTCGTGGCCCTGCGCTGGAATGCCGGGAGGAAGGAGTTCGAGACGCTCCGGGCGCCTCCCCCTCCCCGGGCCCTCTCTTCCCGGGCCCGGAAGGTGCTGGCCCGGGTCCCGGCCTGGCTCCGCGGCGACCTGGCGCGGCGGCTCCGGGAGCTTCCCCTGGTGCCCCTCACCCTCGGGGACGAGAAGCTCCCCGCCGCTCTCCGGCCCCTCGTCAAGGCGGCGCCCGGTACGGAGATCACCGCCGACGTGAACGGCGACGGTCTGCCCGACCGCGTCTCGGCGACGAAGGAAGGGGAGGTGCGGTGGAGGAGGGGACGCGGCCTCCCCGCCAAGCCGTGGACGCTCTCCCTCGAGAAGACGGTGGAGCGCCGCTTTCCCTGGAAGGTGGGCCTGGCCTCCCGGCCCGCGGGGTGCGGCGGGCGGCTGCTGGTGGGGAACCTGGAGGGCCGGATTGGGGCCTTTCCCGCGGAGCCCGGGGGGGGCGCGCCGCTCGCGATCCCCGAGCGGTTCGCGGCCCCCGCCCTCGGCGACCTCGACGGGGACGGGAAGCCGGACCTCGTGGTGGGAGGGAAGGACGGCGGCTTCTTCCTGGGGCTCGGCGGGGGGGAGTTCCGCCGCCTGCCCGGCCTCTCCGCGGGAACGTGCAGCTCGCCCTGTCTCGTCGATCTCGACGGGGACGGCGACCTCGACCTCCTGTCCGGGAACCGGGACGGCAAGATCGTTCTCTTCCGGAACACAGGCACCCCGAAGGTCCCCGCGTTCTCCCGGGACGACGCCGGGAATCCCTACGCGGGGATCGACGTGGGGGATTCCTCGGCTCCCGCGGCGGCGGACCTCGACGGAGACGGCGACGTGGACCTGGTGGTGGGGAACCAGGAGGGGGAGCTCCATTACTTCCCGGGGCCCGCCGGGAAGGAGGATGAAGAGACCTTCCGGGGGGTGGACCTCGGCGAGCTGGCGGCCCCGGCCGTGTTGCTTCCCCGGGAGGCGGGAAAACCGCCCTCGGGGCTCGTGGTGGGCCGCCTGGACGGGGACCTCCTCTACTACGAGATCTCGCGTTCGGGGGCCCGGATCGCCTTCACGGAGCGGGACTCCTGGTCGTTCACTCCCGACCCCTCGGCGAAGGACCTCGGGGAGCTCTACGAGAAGCGCTACTTCCCGGAGGCCCGGCCGCTGCTCGTCCCCCGCGACGGGAAGACCCTCGATGCCTACCTCGCCCTTCTCGAATCGGTGCCCGGGCCCTACCTCGACGAGACGGCCTTCGTCGTCGCCCACACGCCCACGGAGGTGCTCCGGGTGATGGCGCGGCTCGGCGGGACGGATCTCCTCCTCGCCAACGCGAAGGCGATCTACGAGATGGCGGGCAGGGTCGCCTACGCGAGGATCGTGGAGAAGGGGGACCGGACCACCCTCGCCTACCGGGCGGAGGGCGGGCGGTGGGTGGAGTGTCCCCCGGCGGTCTACTACTGGTGGGTGGTCCACCCGCGCATCCTCTACGAGATCCCCTGCCGCATCGACGCCACGTTCTGGGACGTGTCCGCCAAGGAGCGGGGGCTCTCCGACTCCGAGTGGTGGCGGAAGAAGCCGGAGACGGACATCCACGCTCCCACGGGGAAGGGGGTCTTCTGGCGGCGGGGTCTCGTCACCGACGACCGCTTCGGGAAGAGCCTCCTGGACTCCGCGGGGGGAGCGAAGACCCTCCGGGAGGCGCTCTGGGGCGTGCAGCGGTTCCTGGCCCGGAACGCCGGGGGCGTGGGGCTCATGCGGTTCGGGTACGAGACCCAGGACCTCCAGCCCTGGCTCATCTACGCCAAGCACTACGGCTCCTGCGGGGAGCACTCGATCCTGGGGGCGGCCTGCGCGCGGACGATGCTCGTGCCCGCCTGCGTGGCCACCGACCGCGGCGAGGACCACCAGTGGAACGAGTGGTGGGACACCGACGGCGCCTGGCACCACTGGGACTGCTGCAGCCCGAAGAGCGTGGACACCCCCTGGGGGTCCACGGAGGGCCGGGAGCACCAGGGGAAGACGGTGTCCGCCGTCACCCGGTGGCGGGGCGATGACCGGATGGATGCCGTGACCACCACGGTGTGGAACGACCCGGAATGGAAGTACACGACAAGGGGCGCGGGGTACACGGATACCGCCTCCGTGACCGTCCGGGTCACGGACCGGGACGGCGCGCCGCTGGACGGGGCCCTGGTCCTGGTGCGCAGCCACTGGAACCGGCGGAACCTCCTGACCCTCTGGGGCTACACGGACGGAGAGGGCCGCGTGCGGTTCGCCCTCGGCTACGAGCCGAACGGGGGATACACGATCGAGGCGCTCACCGCCTGCGGGGCGGCGGGGGTCACGAACTACCCCGTGGAGGAGAACCGCGTCTACGAGCTCACGCTCCGGGCCCCGGGACGGAAGCCCCGGGGAGCGCGGCCCTGGTGGGGCGGCGGGAAGGCGCCCTCCGGGGCGGGCGGCCCCACCGCCCGGATCCTCCGTTCCGTGATCCGCCCCCCGAACCTGGTCACCGGCCGCCGGTACCGCATCGACTCCTGGCTGGCGAAGCAGTACGGGTACCGGGGCACGGGGTGCGAGCCGATCCCCTCTGCGATCGGGGAGCTCGCGGAGGTGCTCGTCTTCTCCACGGGGGAGTACGCCAAGTTCCTCGAGGGAAGGCCCTGCGAGGCCCTGTACCGGGCCCCCCTGGCGGGACACCCCGACCTCTCCGCCGGGCGGCGGGACGACGGGGCCGTCACCGTGCTCTCGAACCTCCCGGCGCTCTTCACCTCGATCACCGTGGAGGTCGCCCCGGGCGCGGCCGCGGCCGCGGACACCACTCCCCCGAAGGCGGCCTTCGGGAAGCGGGCGGGGACGGTGGCGCAGGGCGAGGTGCTGAAGCTCGGTTCGGCCTCGACGGACGACACGGGAGTGGTGCGGCTCCTCCTCGCCTGCGACGCCTGGCCCGAGCCCCGGGAGGTGGGAGAGGACGTCCCGTTCGACACCGGGGAGGGGGT
>JAOZQC010000235.1 GCA_029932425.1 Planctomycetota bacterium
GAACCGCGACTCCCCCAGCGCGCCGGCGAGGACGAAGAGGAGCGGCAGGAGGACCGGGTACAGGTATCGTGCGGGCAGGTAGTAGGGAACGGCGAGGACGAGGAGGATGTTCCCCAGGAGGAAGGCGGCGAGGAACGCGGCGCCCGGAGGCCGCCTCCGCCCGAGATGGAGGAGGGCGAGCAGGAGGGCGGCGGCCCCGAGGAGCCGGAAGATCCCCGGGAAGGGGAGAACGCGGTCCGCGTGGGGAAGCAGCAGGTTCCCGATCCTCTCCAGGAGAACGGGCAGGTGCCTTCGGATCTGGTGGAGGACCTCCCCGCCCCCGGCGAGGGCGGAGGCGTAGCTGTCCGGGTTGGCGGCGGCGGCGCTCCGGACGTGGAGGAACCAGGCCACCGCCGCCGCTCCGGAGCCGAGGGCGAAGAGCAGCGCCTCCTTCCCCCGGCGGGCGGCCAGGAGATGAACGGCGAGGCTCGCGAGAAGGACCACCCCCGTGAGGCGCACCCCCAGCGCGGGCACGGCGAGGAGCAATCCCACCAGGGGCCACCACGGCCTCGCGATCCTCCGCCGGAAGGGGAAGAGGAGGGCGACGAGGCCCACCATGCCCAGGTACGGCACGTCGCTGGTGGTGCCCCACGCGTAGTGCTCGAGGAACCGGTTCCCCACCACGAGGGCGGCGGCGAGGAGCAGGGGCGTCCGGGCCCAGCCCAGGCGTGAGAGTCGGATCGCCAGGGCCCCCGTCCCCACCAGGAGCAGGAGCGCCCCGAGCCCGTTCATGACGAGCATGCCGCCCCCGAGCCCCTCCCGGATCCCGGCCAGGGCCAGGGGATAGAGGGGCGGGTACTTGATGTGGGGCGGCCGTCCGAGCCAGTGGAGGTTGGTGTAGCGCCCCTCCTCGGCGAGCGACCGGCCGAGCCCGTGGTACACGTAGGCGTCGGGGGTGGGGTAGAGGCCTCGCGTGAAGCAGGCGCCGAGAAGGACCACCGCCAGGCCGAGCGCCGCGGGGGCGGCGGCCCGGAGGACCCGATCCCCGGGGGCGGCCTCCCTCACGGCCGGAGGGCTCCCCGGGGTCGCCCGGCCCGGAGACCGACCTCCCCGGCGGTGATCCGGGGCCGGGCGGGAGGGGATCTCGCCGGCCCGCCTTCCTCCTCCGGCGTGCGGGCGACGGCTCCCGAGCCGCTTCCGGAACCGGGCTGCCCCGGGAGCGTGGGGTCTGCGGTCCGCGACCGGCTGCTCCCGGCGGGATCCGGCGAGCGCCGGGCGTCCGGATGAAGGAGGTGGGCCGGGGGGCCGATCAAGCCTCCCCTCCCCCGTACTTCCGGCGGGACTTCCGGCGGCGGTTCCGCTTGCGCTCCCTCTCCCGCCCGCGGAGGGCGAGGCGCTTCGACGTCTCCGGGCTGATCCTCTCCTCGATCTCGTCCACGAGTTCCCGCAGGGCCAGGAACCGGTTCAGGGCCCGCGACCGTTCCCGGGACCACTTCACCACGAGGTCGAGGGGGGGATACCGGAGGCAGACGGCGCTCGAGGTCTTGTTCACCTTCTGGCCCCCCGGGCCCCGGGCCCGGAGGAAACCCTCGCGGACCTCGCGCAGGTCGATGCCGAGCCGCTCGATCCGGGCGCGCAGCCGGTTCTTCTTCTTCTCGGTCACCGGGGAGTCGGAAGGGAACCTCATGACGGCCAGTATCCCCCCGGAGGGCGGATCGCGGAAAGGGTAAGCCAGGCTCCGGAAGGAGTCTCGAGGGCCCCGGATCGGGCATAATGCGCGCATGGGGTGGCTCCGGCGCGCAAGGGCGTTCCTCGCGGAGGGGATCTGGCTTCCCGAGGCCTCCCCCGCCTCGGTCCCCGGCCGCACGCTGTACTCCTTCCTCCGGGTGCTGGTGATGGCCCTCCGGGGGGTCTTCCGGCACCGGGTGGGAGTCTGGGCCTCCTCCCTCACCTTCATCACCCTCGTGTCGCTGGTGCCCTTCGTGGCTCTGGTGGCCGGGGTCTCGGCCCGGCTCGGAGCTCCGGAGAACCTCCTGGAGATGCTCTCCGGTCAGATCTCCGAGGAGCAGTACCGGGTCATCGAGAACGCCACCCGGTCCTTCGAGGAGGCGGATCTGCGGGCGCTCGGGATGGTGGCCGTGGTGGTGTTGCTCTGGGCGATGGTGCGGGTGTTCACCGCGATCGAGAACGCCTTCAACGAGATCTGGGGCGTGGAGAGGGGCCGGAGCATCGGGCGGCGGATCGCGAACTACGTGACGGCCACCGTGGTGGCCCCGCTCCTGGCCCTCTCCGCGCTGGCCCTCTCCGCCACCCTCCGGTCGAGCGCCGTGGCGGATCGCATCGCGGCCCTGCCCGGGGCGGGGGCCGGTCTCCGCCTCCTCCTCTTCGCCTTCCCCTATCTCGCCCTCTGGCTCGCCCTCACCCTCCTCTACAAGCTCATGCCGAACACGAGGGTGCGGTGGGTACCGGCCCTCACGGGAGCGGTGGCGGCGGGCACGCTCTGGCACGTGGCGCAGCAGGGCTACCTCACTTCCCAGATCGCCATCGCGCGGCTCGGGTTCGTGTACGGCGCCTTCTCCGCGATTCCCATCTTCCTCATCTGGGTGTACGTGGGCTGGCTCATCGTCCTCTTCGGCACGGAGCTCTGCTACGGCGTGCAGCACGCCAACACCTACGTGCGGGAGAGGGGGGACGAGTCGTTCTCGGCGGAGTGCCTGGAGCAGACGGCGCTCCGCACCGCCCTGCTTCTCGCCCGGTGCTTCGAGGAAGGAGAGGGAGCGATCGATCCTCCGGAGGTGGCGCGCCGGCTGGACGCGCCCGCACGGCTCGTCAACCGGGTGCTCGGCCTCCTCCGGGAGGGCGGCCTGGTGAGCCGGGAGGAGGACGGGCGCGCCCTCATCTCGAAGCCGCCCCGGCTCATCACCGCCGCGGACGTGGTCCGGGCCGTCCGGAGCCGGGGGGAGCGTCTCCTGGAGGTGCGGGACGACCCCCCGGGATCGGTGGCGGCCGTCCGCGACCTGCGGGAGAGGTCCATGGCTCCGCTCGAGGTGCCGATCGCGGATCTCCTGGCGGGTGCGGAGGGCCGGCGATCCCCGCCGCGGGACGGGTGAACCCGCCGTCTCGAGGGGTGCGCGGCCGCGGGGGAAGCTCGCCCGCACCCGCCCTCTGCGGACGGGTCGGCGCGGGAGCGGGCCGGGAGCGCTCGGGAGTCACCCGCCAAGAGTCGGTGACGGGCACCCCTCGCCCGCCGCGAGGGCCGTGGACCGCGGCGCGGGCGGCGGGAACCGTGCCCGCTCGTGCCGCGGGCGGGCCGGGGGTCGTCCGGGGGCGGGCGGGGTTCCGGCCCCGGCGGGGGGGAGCGGAGGGGCTACCAGCCGCGGCCGCCGCGCCGGTCCCCGCGGTCCCGGTCGATGGCCTCGTTGACCCGGATCGTCCGGCCGTCGAGCTGGGTGCCGTCCATCTCCGCCTGGGCGCTCCGGGCGTCCTCCTCGTTCGAGAAGGTCACGAAACCGAATCCGCGCGACCGTCCCGTGTCGCGATCCGTGACGATCTTCACTTCCGTGAGCGCGCCGAATCGCTCGAACGCCTGCTGGAGTCCCCGGTCGGTGGTGTCCCAGCTCAGGTTTCCCACATACAGTTTCTTCGCCATCGAGTGCTCGTTTCTCGCCAGGCGCCGTGCCGCGGCGCGGTTCGTGTGGCCGGGACCCGTCGACCGTGATCTAGGCCGACCCCGCTCGACCCCAGCATAGCAGGAGGGAGGAGCGGAGAGGCGGGGAATACCGGAGCGCCGGGGAGCTTGGTCCTTGCAGTTCGCGTCCCGCTCCGATTCACTCTTTCTCATGGAAGGCGTGCGGTTGGGTTCCTACCGGCTGCTCTCCGAGCTGGGCTCGGGCGGCACCGCCACGGTGTGGCTGGCGGAGGTGGAGGAGGCGGGGCCGGGGCGCGCGATGGGCGACCGCGTGGCCGTCAAGATCATCCATCCCCACCTCCTGGCGAGCGGAGAGTTCCTCCCGCGGATCCGGAAGGAGGTGGAGATCGGGAGGGCCCTGCGCCACGAGAACATCGTGCGGACCCTCGAACTCGGCACCGGCATCTACCGGGACCGGGAGGTCCGGTACCTCGTCATGGAGTACGTGGAGGGCGAGACCCTCCGGGAGATGCTCGAGGAACTGGGGTGGTTCCCGGAGGGCCTCTGCCGGCACGTGGGCCGGGAGATCGCCCGGGCGCTCTCGGCCATGCACTCCGCGGGCATCGTCCACCGCGACCTCAAGCCGGAGAACGTGCTCATCAGCCGGGACGAGGTGGTGAAGGTCATGGACCTGGGGTTCGCCCGGATCGCGGACGAGGCGATCCGGCTCTCCACCACCGGCCAGTTCGTGGGATCGGTCCTGTACGCCTCGCCCGAGCAGTTCGGGCGGGGGGGAGGGGACGTGGACGGCCGGGCGGATCTGTACGCCCTGGGGCTGGTGCTCTACGAGCTGGCCACGGGCCGGCATCCGTTCTTCGACGAGGACCTTCGCGTCGTCATCCAGAGGCAGCTCACCGCGGAGCCGCGGCCTCCCAGCGCCCGGAACTCCCAGGTCTCCCCCTTCTTCGAGGACCTGGTCCTCACCCTGCTTCGCAAGGATCGCGAGGAGAGGGCGGAGTCCGCCGCGGAGATCCTGGAGGCCCTGGAGCACGGAGAGGAGTCGGACTGGTGGCGCCGGCGCTGGGGCGTCCGGCGGGGCCGGAGGGAGCGGTCCCTGCCCCGGGTCCCCGTGCCCCGGGACACCGCGCTCCACGGGAGGGAGCGGGAGCTCGCGGTCCTCGATCGCGAGTGGGCCGCCGTCCGCGGAGGGCGGGGACGTGTGGTCCTCATCGAGGGAGAGGCGGGGATCGGCAAGACGCGGCTCGCCGACGAGTTCGCGGCGCGGGTGCTCCGGCGCGGAGAGGAGATGGACTTCCTCTACGGAGCTTACCCCCCCGGGGGCGCGGCCACCGCGGCGGGCGCCTTCTCCTCCGCCTTCCGCCGGCACCTCGGCGAGGAGGATCTCGAGGAGAGCCTGGCCGAGCACCTCCAGGTGACCCGCGGGCTCGTCCCCGCCTTCGCCGCCTTCCTCCGGGGACACCCCGTCCCCGGGACGGAGGAGAGCCTGGACCGGCAGTCGATCCAGACCCTCTTCCTGAAGGTGGCGCGGTCCCTGGCCGCCCGGCGTCCCCTCCTGATCGTCATCGACGACCTGCACTTCGCGCCGGAGGAGGGGCTCGGGCTCTTCGCCGCGCTGTCCCACGGCCTGTCCGGGCACCGCATCCTCCTCGTGGGAACCGCGAGACCGGCGCTCGAGGAGGGCTGGATTCACCAGCTGGAGCGGCTGGTCCACCTTCGCCGGCTCGTGCTCGACCGCCTGGGCCCCCGGGACCTGCAGCACCTCCTGGAGGAGCTGCTGGCTTCCGAGCGCCTGGCCCGGGAGCTGGGACCGCGCGTGGCCGTCCAGTCCGACGGAAACCCGTTCTTCGTGTTCGAGATCCTGCGTTCTCTCCAGGAGCGGGGTCGGATCGAGCGCCGGGACGACGGCTCCTTCGCGGCCACGGGGGAGATCGGGGAGATCGGCATTCCCCCCTCGGTGGAGGAACTGGTGAAGGCGCGGGTCTCCGTGCTCGAGCCGGAGGACCGGGACCTCCTCGACATCGCGGCCTGCTGCGGGCTGGAGTTCGATCCTCTCCTCGTCGCGGAGGCGCTGGGCCGGGGCCGGATCCCCGTGCTCAAGCGCCTGAGCCAGATCGAGCGCGCCCACCGCCTGATCCGGCCCTCCGGCCGGACCTACGTCTTCGACCATCAGCAGGTCCGGGAGGCGGTCTTCACCCATCAAGACTGGCAAGAACTGGAGAGGC